>JBQCIZ010000346.1:0-2988 GCA_051953235.1 Nitrobacter sp.
GTCTCGCAGCAGGCGCGTGCCGGACTGGTCAATCAGTACAACAACATCATCGCGCAGATTAACACCACCACGGCCGACTCCTCGTTCAACGGCATCAACCTGCTCAACGGCGATACGCTGAAGCTGATCTTCAACGAGACCGGAAAGTCGGTGCTGTCGATCACCGGGACCAATACCAACGCGGTGGGTCTCGGATTGTCACAACTCACGGCGGGCACGGACTTCCTCGATAACGGCTCGGCCAACAGCGTGATCGCGGATCTCGACAAGGCCTCGAGCATGCTGCGCACGCAGGCTTCGACGCTCGGCTCCAACCTGTCGATCGTGCAGATCCGCCAGGACTTCTCGAAGAACATCATCAACGTGCTGCAGACCGGTTCCTCGAACCTGACGCTGGCCGACACCAACGAGGAAGCGGCGAACAGCCAGGCGCTGTCGACGCGCCAGTCGATCGCGGTGTCCGCGCTGGCGCTGGCGAACCAGTCGCAACAGAGCGTGCTGCAACTGCTGCGCTGACGGTCCGTGACAACGCGGCGGCTCGCGTAACGAAGAGGCGCCGCCGCGTTCGCTCCGCCGCCGCGCGGCCGGATTACAGCACCCGTTTGCCGTGTTCCCGACGCATTTGAAAACGCCGGGTAACCATATTTTAAAGGCGGTGCTGGTATAAAAATGAGCAGCGCCGAAGTGACGCGCGCTTCCTGCTTCCCCGAGGTTTTGAATGTCGAATGCTGCTCAAGCCTACGCCCGGACGGCTCATACATCGTCGTCTCCCCGTGAAATCGAGGCCCAGGCGTTGCTGAAGGCGGCACGACAGCTCCAGGAAATCCAGACCAATTGGGCGGGCCCGGACAAGGCCATGCACAATGCGCTGCTGTTCAACCGCCGCCTGTGGTCGATCTTCATGAGCGCTGCGGAAAGCAGCGACAATCAGCAGTCGCTGGAAGTGCGTCAGAACATCGCCAACATCGGCGTCTTCGTGATGAAGCAGACCGTCGACATGCAGATGAATCCCGATCCTGCGAAGCTGAAGTCGCTGATCGACATCAACTGCAATCTCGCCGCCGGCCTGTCCGGCCGGGCGTAAAGCCTCGCCGACGGAGCCGTATCGTGGCAGACGTTCTGAACATCCTGGCATCGCACTATACGACCGTGGGTCAGAACGTCAGTCTGAATACCGGCAAGTACGTCAACGTCGATCCCGACACCTTCGAAGGCACCTGGAGCGGCAAGTACGCCAACCAGAAGCCGTTCTCGGTGACGATCTCGAACGTCAACGGCTTCCGCGCCAGGGCCAAGTATCAGTACGGCACCACGATCAAGTATCAGGACGTGCTGATTAAGAACAACTCGTTCCGCGTCGGCGACTCCAAGTTCGTGCTGAAAGGCAAGGGGACCGCGCAGGTCAGCACGGTCATGACGGATGCGGCGACGGGCTCGAGCTCGCTTGAAACCGCTTACGTTCATCAGAGCTGATCGATCGCCTTATCCCGACGTCATTGCGAACTCGCGACAAAATTGGCTCTGGCCAATTTTGCGCTGAGCGAAGCAATCCAGTCATTCTTCTTGGACTTTCCGGATTGCAGCGGTGCGATGCGCCTCGCAATGACAACAGCCTGATGCGACATCAGGATGTGGAGTTCTAGGCGCGCCGGTCGGTCGCTGCATCCTGTTCGCGTTCGATTTTCATCAGATCGAGCGTGCGGAAATAGGCCCGCCGCCGCAGCATCGCCTCGTCGGGGAACTGCTTCACGACCAGGCTCGTGCGGTTGTCGACGACCTGATAGACGATCGAAGCCGCGTCGCTGTCGACATAGGCCTGACGCGACAGGGAATCGCCCGAGCTCGGCGGATCGTTGCGCACGGCTCCGCCGGCTTCGGCCGCCGTGACGGTCTGGCTTGGGGGAAGTTGAGTCGCGACGCCGTCGTTCGCAGCCTGTCCGGCCGGCTGAACGAGCGTCGTAACAACCGGTGCCCCAACCGGTTTGATGCTGAAATCCGTACCCATGGTCGCCCTCCAGGCTCCCTTCGAGTCAAATCCCAACCCTCACCAGCCGCAAGCGTAACGTCGGTTTCTCAACGGCGCGTTAGAAAACGTGTTCAATGCGATGCTGCCGCCGATACAGCAATTTGAATCAAATGGATACGTGTCGTGAGCGAGGGCGCGCCGAGGCGTATCGCCCTTCTTCCCGGACACGCAGCGCTTGCATTGATCCGTCGCTCGATTTGATATGGCGTAAATTGTCCGGATTTGACCTGCCTATAATCAGCGGACAAGGCAATGACACGGGAGCAGGCTCGATGTGGGACATTGTTGCAGGTGCGCTGCGGCGCTGGTCGATTCTTCTGACCGCATTCGTCGTGATGATCGGCGGCATCTGGTTCGGTGGCATGCTCTATGCGCCGGATGACGGGACGTCCCAAAACCAGCAGGTCGCGCAGAGCACGGCCCCTCAGCCGAAACAGGTGGCGCAGCAGAACATTTCATCGCCTGCGGCCGCGTCTTCGGCGAAGACAACACAGCAGCCTTCACAATCCGCGCCGCCGCACGGTCAGATGGCGGCGACAGAGCAATCCGCACCCCAGGCAAGAGCGCCGGGCGCTGCGTCACAGGCGGCCGGTAGTCATGATCATGCGGCCAAACCTGCTCCTCTTGCGCCGGCAGCCATCACCGCGAAAGCTCCGGGGCCGACTGCAACTGCTTCGGTCGCATCGAACGCGACGCCGGACAATGGCGGCGACCCGGCCGCGGGTCGGCTGGTGTTTCGCAAGTGTCAGGCGTGTCACTCGATGGATCCCGGCAAGAACATGCTCGGCCCATCGCTTGCCGGCGTGATCGGCCGCAAGGCCGGCACCGAAGCCAACTACAATTATTCGCCGGCGATGAAGCAAGCGAGTATCGTCTGGTCGGTTGAAACGCTCGATCGCTATCTCAGCGATCCGGCCAAGGTGGTGCCGGGCAACAAGATGCCATTTCCCGGCCTGAAGACG
>JBQCIZ010000347.1:0-6920 GCA_051953235.1 Nitrobacter sp.
CGCCTCGACAATCTCGAGGACCCGTTCCGGCTCTACCGCTGCCACACCATCATGAACTGCGCCAAGGCGTGCCCGAAGGGGTTGAACCCCGCCGAGGCCATCGCCGAGCTCAAGATGAAACTGGTCGAACGCCAGGTCTGACCGTCGGCCTTCGAACCATCCATCAAATCAAGTGCGCCGCTAACGCGGCACATTTTCGTTTTCAATCCGTCATCACCATCGCCCAGAAGCGACGATAGCGCGACGACGGCTTTGCCACCGACGCCACACCGACACGCCGCGCGCCCGGCATCTGAAGATTGGCGCGGTGCCCTGGGCTCGCAGCCCATTGCCTGATCGTTTCCGCACAGGTCAGAAAGCCGGCCGCGACATTCTCGGCGGCCAGCCGCCGATGAACGGGCTTGATGCGAACGAAGAAGTTGCCGTCGACGGTATGGCTGACGGTTTCCGCTTGCGCCATGGCCGCGGCTTGCCGATGGGCGATCGCAGTCAGCGCGGCATCCGCGTGAACCGCTGACAGGCCATGCGCGCGGCGCCAGGCACTGATCTCGGCCGCACACCCCGCCGCATGCGCGGCTCCCGCTGCGGCGAGCACAATCGCTGCCGTCAGCACCATCACCGAAACAGGTTTCATTTTCAGCCCCCAAAATCGCGTGCGGCTCCGCCTTCGGATGGATGCGGAGGGATCCGGAACATCGCACCGGACCGACCGTTAGCATTGGAACAGGCCATGGAGATACCGGATGACAAATTCACGCAAGGTTGCGATCTAGATGGGAATCGAACCGGAAGTACCTCCTGCCAAACCGGGACGTCCCGTGGAGCCGCCGCGCGAAGATCCGCCAGGCAGACCGCAACCCGGTCCCGATGTGCCGCCGCCGATGCATGAGCCGGAGCCGCCTGCGCCGCCGCAGGAGCTGCCGGGCAAGGTGCCCGAGGAGATGCCCCCGCCGGGACCGCAGACGCCGCCGTCACAACCGCCTGCGACCGATGTGCGCACGGAGAGCGTTGCCTGCGGATGCGCGGTCTGAATGCAGCATGAATGCGGCGTGTTCCGACTCAGCGCATCGATAAAATAAATCAAGTTCCACCGCCGTGCGCCGCCACATTCCAGCCCCATCGCTATCTGTTGATCGACAACCCGTCGCTCTCGGTCAGCAAGCAATTCCGTTTGTTGTCGAACATTTTGTTGGGATGGACATTCATGACGAACCTTCGCCTGGTGTTGCTTGCCACGTCGGCTCTCACCGTCACACCGTTGATGATAACGTCGTCGCACGCGCAATCCACGCCAGTCCAACTCGCGCAGGCTGCGCCTCCCGCCGAGAATGGGCACGAAGGAAAGAAGGGGCCTCCGCCAAAAGGTGCGCCGCCAAAGGCCGCTCCTCCACACGCCGCACCCCCTCATCCCGCAGCACCGCCGCCTCCTCATGCAGCGCCGCCGCATGCGCCCCCGCCTCCCGCAGCGGCACGGCCCGCCGCACCTCCGCCTCCCCATGTGACTCCGCCGACGGCCGCTCCACCGCGTCCTGCGACGCCACCGCCGCATGCGGCACCGCCTGCGCCTCCAATCGCTCCGAGAGCCGCACCCGCGCCTCACCCCGCCACACCCCCGGCCGCTCCAAAGCCGCCAGCGCCTCCCGCTGCCGCACCGACGCCTCCGCAGCCGAAGGGCGCGCCGCCTCCGGCCACGGCAAAGCCGGCACCGGCGGCTCCTGCCCCGGTTGCGAAGCCGCAAGCCACGCCACCCGGAACACCGCCTGCCAGCGCAGCGCCAAATTCGATGCGCCGTGAAGAAGGGGTCCGTGGTGGGCCCGGCCGCGAACATGGCCCCGGTGGCCCCGGTGGCCGTCCGAATGGCGCAGCGCCCGCGCAAACGACGCCCGCGCCCGGTACAGCGCCGGTGGCACCACACGCGGCTTCGCCCGCCGCCCCGGGTGGTGCCGCTGCGCCAGCTGGCCCGAACGGAATCAAAGCAGGAGCTCCGCCCGCTGCGCCCGGGGGCCAGACCGCGCTGCCGCCCGGTGCGCCGGTCGCCCGTCATGGGCCGCCGACGGTCACCGCACCGCTGCCACCGCCGCCGACGAACACGCAAGCGTTGAAGCCGATCGCTCCGGGCGCAGCCCCACAGGGGCCACGCAACATCGAGGCCTTCCGCGCCGAGCGGCACGAGACACAGCAAGGCGGCCGCACGATCATCACCGAACCGGGCCGCGTCATCGTGCGCGATCCCAGCGGGCAATCGTTCATCCGGCACAACGAGGAAGACCGCTTCCGTTATGGCGCGCGTGACATCCGGCAGGAGCGGGTCGGCAACGACACCCGCACTGTGGTCGTTCGGCCGGACGGCACGCAGATCATCACCATCAACGATCGCGACGGCCGCATGTTGCGGCGAATCCGCCGTGACCAGCGCGGTCAGGAGATCGTCATCATCGACAACAGCTATCACGATCGCGGCCGTGACTACCGGGGCGGCTCGATCGCGGCGGGCGTTGCTGCGGGCGTGGTCGCCGGCGCGATCGGCGGCTATTTCGTGTCGCTGCCGCCGCCGCGCATCGGTATCCCGCCCGACCGTTACATCGTCGAGGCGGAAGATGCGCCGCCCGAGGTGATCTACGACACGCTGATGGCGCCACCGGTGGAGCGGATCGAGCAGCCGTACACGCTCGAGGAAATCCGCTACAGCCCGATGGTCCGCGCGCGGATGCCAAGCATCGATCTCGACACCATCAACTTCGAGACGGGGTCATGGGAGATTCCGGCCGGTCAGGCCGCGAAGCTGCAGGTGATCGCGGACGGCATCAATCGTGCGATCTCGCGCAATCCGCGCGAGGTGTTCCTGATCGAGGGTCACACCGATGCGGTCGGCAACGACGTCGATAACCTGTCGCTGTCGGATCGTCGCGCGCAATCGGCCGCCGAACTGCTGACGCAGCAATTCAACGTGCCGCCGGAGAATCTGGTGACGCAGGGCTACGGCGAGCAGTATCTGAAGGTGCAGACCGACGGTCCCTCACGCGAGAACCGCCGTGTCACGGTTCGCCGTATCACGCCGCTATTGAACGGCGGACAGGCCTCCGCCGCACCGCCTCCGCCACCGCGCTGAGGCAACGCTCACAAACAAAAATGGCCGGGACCAATCCCGGCCATTTTTTCTGCCGTCACGAAATCGGCGGAGCCTCTTCAGCCCTTGTCGTTCTCGAGCTTGGGAATGTTCGCGCCTTCGGACGGCGCCAGCAAACCCGCATTCGCATAGAGATGGAGCTTGGTGCGCGTATCCGCGATGTCGAGATTGCGCATCGTCAGTTGACCGATACGGTCGCCCGGCGTGAAGGCCGCGTCCTCCACCTTCTCCATGCTCAACCGCTCCGGCGCATAGGTCAGGTTCGGGCTCTCGGTGTTCAGGATCGAGTAGTCGTTGCCGCGGCGCAGTTCGAGCGCGACCTCGCCGGTGACCGCACGGGCCACCCAGCGCTGCGCCGTTTCGCGCAGCATGAGCGCCTGCGAATCGAACCACCGGCCCTGATAGAGCAGACGGCCGAGCTTCATGCCGTTGATGCGGTACTGCTCGATGGTGTCCTCGTTGTGGATGCCGGTGACGAGACGTTCATAGGCGATGTGCAAGAGCGCCATGGCCGGCGCCTCGTAAATGCCGCGGCTCTTCGCCTCGATGATGCGGTTCTCGATCTGGTCGCTCATGCCGAGACCGTGCCGGCCGCCGATGGCGTTGGCTTCGAGGAACAGCACGACGGGATCAGCAAAAGTTTTGCCGTTGAGCGCGACGGGCCGCCCGTCCGCAAACCGCACGGAAACCGTTTCCGCCTTGACGATGCAGTCGTCGCGCCAGAACGGCACACCCATGATCGGGTTCACGATCTTGATTCCGCTGTCGAGGTGCTCGAGATCCTTCGCCTCGTGGGTGGCGCCGAGAATATTGCTGTCGGTCGAATAGGCCTTTTCGGCGCTCATCTTGTAGGCGAAACCGTGCGCGGTCATGAACGCGGACATTTCTGCCCGGCCGCCCAGTTCGTCGATGAATTGCTGATCAAGCCACGGCTTGTAAATCCGCAGGTCCGGGTTGGTCAGCAATCCGTAGCGATAGAACCGCTCGATATCGTTACCCTTGTAGGTCGAGCCGTCGCCCCAGATGTTAACGCCGTCTTCCTTCATGGCCGAGACCAGCATCGTGCCGGTCACGGCGCGGCCCAGCGGCGTGGTGTTGAAGTAGACAATGCCGCCGGTCGAAACATGGAAGGCGCCCGCCTGAATGGCGGCAATGCCTTCGTGGACCAGTTGCGCGCGGCAGTCCACGAGACGAGCCTTCTCGGCGCCGAACTCCATCGCCTTGCGTGGAATTTCGTCGTAGTCGGCTTCGTCGGGCTGGCCGAGATTGGCCGTATAGGCGAAGACGCGGGCACCCTTCTGCTTCATCCAGAGCAGTGCCGCGCTGGTGTCGAGCCCGCCCGAGAACGCGATGCCGACGTTTTCGCCTTTAGGCAGGCTTTTCAGGATCGTACCCATGACACTCCAATCGCCCGATATTCATTTGCGGCTTGAGGTGAGCGAATATGCTCACGACAGGGGTGCCGGGCCCACGTCACGCCCGCGCCACCGCTGCCGCATCCGATAGCCGGGCCAGGCGAACCGCGTCAACGCCGCATCGATCTCCGCATCGGTCTTTCGGGTCGACGGCCAGCGGTAAATGTAGCCGTGGACCAGCCAGATCACCAGAAACGCCACCAGTCCGGCCGTCGCCACGTCGGTGAAAAAGTGACCGCCGAACGCCATCCGGAGCACGCTGGTGACGACGCCGAACGTCACCGCGCCCGCATAGGCCAGGGGTCGCCATGCCGGCGGCGTCAGCGCAGCCGGCGCCAGCGTCCAGAAGGCGGTCGCCCCCTCACCTGAAAAGAACGAGCAGTTCTTGCCGCACTCGCCGCGCGGATCCCACCACGCCATGAATTTCCAGGGCCCGTTGAATTCCGTCACCATCACGGGACGCGGACGGCCCCAATGGCTCTTGAACGTCAGGTTGGTGAGAATGCCGGCGCTCAGGGTCAGCGTAATCAGCAGAAAGGCGATCGTTCGGCCCGACATCATGAGCGGCCGGTCGGGCCGGAACATCTTGGCGACGAGTGCGACGATCGCCGGCAACGCGAACGCCCAGGCGACCCACATCGCGGCATTGCGCGCAAACGACGCCAGCGCATCCGACTTGAGCGGAAAGGTTTTCGCGGCCGGATCATAGAACAGCGCCGCCAGGCGAAGATCGTATTCGGGATGAATCCCGAACACGATGCCGATCACGAGCGCTAATCCGAGCGCGATGATTAATCCGGTGCGGTTCATGACAGGCGGTTTAGCCGACCGGGGTTGGTATGGAAAGACCGGGCGTTTTCATGTCCGCGCGGGCAAATCCGGCGGCCGTGGACTGCGCGGCGGCTCCCGCCATGCACCGGCATTGCGGCCTGCGATCAGCCAGTAGACGAAGCCAGCGACGATACCCGCTCCGGTCATGATCTCCAGATGACGATGGACGATGCCATTGAAGTGCATGGTCGCCGGATCGAAAGGAACCAGGCCGAGATAGCACGCCGCACCGCAAATGGCGCCGCCGACGGCGTAGGCCAGGATGCTGCGGATATAGAACGCCTCGGTGATGAGGACCACCACCATCGCCGGCACCAGCGCAAATCCGCTCAAAAAGATGAAGCCGAAGCCGAGCACGACGTTGAACGCATCGGCATCCATAGGTCCAGTGCCGAGATCGCTGAGTTCGGGATACAGCAAGGCGATGACGATGATCGCACCGGCCGCGAACGACGCGGCCAGAAACCCGAAGAAGATTGCGAACAGTCGGCCAATCAGCGCCATGACCACACGTTCCTGATATCGCCATCGCCCTTCGAGGCTCGCAAGAGCTCGCACCTCCAGCGACAATGGCGAAGCCATTGCGCGGGGATGAGGGCACGGTCGATATCGTCATCCTGAGGTGCCGCCGCGAAGCGGCGGCCTCGAAGGATGGCCTTCTCGCAAAGCATCCGCTCAATCCGTCATGGCCATGGCGCGCAGCGCTTGCCGCTCGCGGGCCGAGAGCTTTTCGGTTTCGGACTTGAGCTGCCCGCAGGCGGCGAGAATGTCGCGGCCGCGCGGGGTGCGCACCGGCGAGGAATAGCCCGCGTTGAAAACATATTCGGAGAATTTCTCGATCTGATCCCAGTCCGAGCATTCGTATTTCGTACCGGGCCACGGATTGAACGGAATCAGATTGATCTTGGCATGGATGCCCTTGAGCAGCTTGACCAGCAATTTGGCGTCATCGAGCGAATCGTTGACGCCCTTCAGCATCACGTATTCGAACGTGATGCGCTTGGCATTGGTGGCGCCGGGATAATCGCGGCACGCCTGCATCAGCTCGGCGATCGGATATTTCCGGTTCAGCGGCACCAGCTCGTTGCGCAGTTCGTCGCGCACGGCATGCAGCGAAATTGCCAGCATGACGCCGATCTCCTCGCCGGTGCGAACGATGTTCGGCACCACACCGGAGGTCGACAGCGTGATGCGGCGTTTGGAGATGCCGATGCCTTCATTGTCGGCGACGATCAGAAGCGCGTCGCGCACCGCATCGAAATTGTAGAGCGGTTCACCCATGCCCATCATCACGATATTGGTGATGAGGCGGTTGCCGTGCGGCGTCTCGCGATCGGCCCAGTCGTTCAAGCGGTCGCGGGCGACCATGATCTGGCCGACGATTTCACCTGCCGTCAGATTGCGCACCAGGCGCTGTGTGCCGGTGTGACAGAAGGAGCAGTTCAGCGTGCAGCCGACCTGCGACGAGACGCAGAGCGTGCCGCGGTCGGTCTCGGGAATATAGACGCACTCGACCTCATGCGGCTTTTCGAGATCGTTGCCGCTCG
>JBQCIZ010000348.1:0-3298 GCA_051953235.1 Nitrobacter sp.
GACATCGAGGCCGACATCATCCGCTTCGCGATTTCGCACTACCGCGGGCAGATGTCCGAGGTGGCCCGGCGGCTGAAGATCGGGCGGTCAACGCTCTATCGCAAACTCGATGACATGGCTGCGAACGAGGAACAGTCGTGACCTCCAATGCGTTCGTCACATAGGAGGATGTGACGCGGACATGAACCGTTGCGGCTTGGTGACAGACTAACGGAAAACGGCTGTCGAAAACGCGCAGCGCGTTGCAAACAGTGCATTTTGAGGTCAGTTTGTCGTGAGTTGCCCCATGTGGCGCTAGCTGCCCGAATCGGGCGCGTGTAACGTCCATGCATGAATCGCGGAACGCCGGATCGAGGCTTGGCGAACGCAGGACGAAATTTCATCAGAAAATTGTTCCAGCCGGGACAGTTTCACCCAAGGGGTGCGAGAATGCGAGACTACTCGACTAACCGGACCGGATTCGATCGGGTCCTGATGGCCGTTGCAGCGACCTTCCTGACAGTCTCCACCTCGGTAGCATTCGCACAAACAACCCCGGCGAATAAGAGCGCGGCAGAACTCGCGATCGACGCCGCCGTGCCGATGCCGGAACCGGCCAATGTGCCGCCGCCAACCGCTTCCGATTTCAAGATGGACAACGTGCCGCCTGCACCGGCGACTGCAAACGCATCGAAGCCAGCCGACACCAAGGCTGCAGAGACCAAGCCCACGGATACCAAGCCGGCCGACACCAAACCGGCTGACGTCGCGACCGCGCCCGCCGATAACACCAAGACGGACGATACGAAGAAGGATGCGACCGCAACGATCACGCCCGCTGCGACGCCTCCGGCTGCCTCGACCGCCACTGCGCCCGCAGCCACGGCACCTGCGGCGACCGCCACCGCACCGGCGGCCGAGCCGCCGAAGGAGCCCGTGAAGGCCGCGAGCAACGTCGCGCCGGCAGACCAGCCGGTGGCCGACAAGCTGCACGAGTTGCTCGACACCAAGGCGACCAAATTCTTCGACCGCAAGGCCGAGCGCACCCCGATCGAGAAATTCTACACGGCGCGCAGCTATGCGCCGCTCTGGACCGAGGGCGGACAGTTGAACGTGGCCGCCAAGGGCGTGATCTCCCGCCTCAAGGATGCGGGCGCCGATGGACTCAATCCGGATGATTATCCGGTGCCTGATTTCGCTGCCGCGACCACGCCGGATGCGCTGGCCGACGCCGACCTCAAGCTGACCGCCAGCATGATGGACTATGCCCGCCATGCGCAGAGCGGACGGATGCACTGGTCGCAGGTCAGCGGCGATATTTCCTATCCTGAGCATCCGATCGATCCGGAACAGGTGCTGACCAACGTGACGACGTCCAAGGACGCATCCGCAGCGCTCGACAGCTACAACCCGCCGCAAAAGCTTTATCGCGAGTTGAAGAAGAAGCTCGCCGAATTGCGCGGCCAGGGCGAAGGCCCCGTCACACAGATCGCGGAGGGTCCGGCGCTGAAATACACGCCGGCTCGCGGCAAGAAACATCCCGCCGTGGTGATGGAAGATTCCCGCGTGCCGATGCTGCGTGCGAAACTCGGCGTCTCCGAGGACGCCGACGATACGCACTACGACGCGAAGGTCGCCGCGGCTGTCCGCAGGTTCCAGGCGAACGCCGGGATCAAGGCGAACGGCATTCTCGACGAGCGGACCGTCAAGGCGATCAACAGCCCGAAGCGCGACCGCCAGATCGACACCATCATCGTCAACATGGAGCGCTGGCGCTGGCTTCCGCGCGACCTTGGCGCGCCATCGCTCGGCGACGCCTACGCGATCCTCAACATCCCCGACTACTCGCTCCAGGTGATGCAGCACGGCAAGACAGTCTGGAAAACCCGCGTCGTCGTGGGCAAGCCTGGCATTCACGCCACGCCGCTCCTGACGGAGACGATGAAATACATCACGGTCAATCCGACCTGGAACGTACCGCCGTCGATCGTCTACAACGAGTACCTGCCCGCCCTGCAGCAGGATCCCACAGTACTCCAGCGCATGGGTCTCAAGCTCGAGCGCGACCGCAATGGCGGCATCCACATCTCGCAACCGCCCGGCGCAGGCAACGCGCTTGGCCGCATCCGCTTCAACTTCCCGAACAAGTTCCTCGTCTATCAGCACGATACGCCGGACAAGTACCTGTTCGCCAAGGAAGAGCGGGCCTATAGCCACGGCTGCATGCGGGTGCAGAACCCCGATCAATATGCCGCGGTACTGCTCGGAATCGCGTTACCGCAGGACCACTACACGCCGGAGAAAATCCGCAGCATGTATGGCAACAGCGAGATCGACATCAAATTCCCGACGCCGGTTCCGGTGAACATCACCTATCAAACCGCGTTCGTTGACGACGCCGGCAAGCTGCAGATCCGCAAAGACGTCTACGGCCGCGACGCCACCATGCTGGCGCTGCTACGCAACTCCAAGGGCAAGGATCTCGAGGCGGTGGTTGCCCACGCCCAGCCGAACTATTCCCGGCCCAAGGGCGACATCCCGCAAGGCGTCGCCTTCAACGACAACAGCGGTTTCGGCAACGGCGGCAACAGCAGCGGCCCGTCGTTCTTCGAGCGGCTGTTCGGAATTCCGACCGCGCCGCCTCCGCAGCCTGAGGATCGCCGTCGGCGGATCTATCACCGCTGACGCGGAAAAGACGATTTAGTTGATTAAAAACAAGGGCTTCATCTCGCGATGAAGCCCTTTTAACGTTAACCATTGTCCACCCCGTCTTAACCCGCCGGCACTTTTCTGCCACACTCCGGGAGCTAATTGTCCTTTCTGAACAGGCGGGTAAGGTAAATCTCGAATTAACCGTCCTGTCCTACGACTCGAATTTCTGCCCTTTCGCTACACGGGGTCGCGAACGGGTCCCTCGGCTGATCGTCTTCTGGGTGGGCTCATACGTGCTGACTGGCTTTGCACGCAGTCTGAAATCATCGTCGATTTTCCAGGCCGGTTATCGCATCGGCCTGTCGTCACTGCTACTGCTGGCCGGCGCAGGATCGGTGCATGATGCCGCAGCCCTCAACGAAACGCGGACGCTCTCCTTCCACCACACCCATTCCAATGAAGACCTGACCGTCACCTTCAAGCGTAACGGCCGCTACGATGAAGCCGCGCTGAAGCAACTTAATCACTTCCTCCGCGACTGGCGCAGCCAGGACCAGACCAACATGGATCGTCATCTGTTCGACATCCTGTGGGAGGTCTACCGCGACGTCGACGCCAAGCAGCCGATCAACATCGTTTCCGCCTATCGTTCGCCCTCCACCAACGC
>JBQCIZ010000349.1:0-12912 GCA_051953235.1 Nitrobacter sp.
AGCCATTGAACCGCAGGCGGCACGACAATGAGGGGGCGGCCCGCCTGCATCACCAGATCGCTCGCATCTGCTGCTACGTAAGGGTCGACAAGAACCTCGGAACGCGCGCTAACCACGAGGATATCGGCGGCTCTGCTCTGCTGCATGACGTAGGGGATCGGAAGGGCCAAGGCGGAACGCCACTCCACTGATTTCGTGCGTTTCGACGCTGTTGCTCGAAATTCGGCTTCGAGTTCAGACAACCGTCTTTGGATTGCCTTACTCTCCTCATCGAGAATCTTCTGCGCATACTCACCTTCGGCAAAATACAAGGCCGATTTGATATCCGACGCGGCAATGCCGACAAGGCGTGCTTCAAAGCGCTCGGCAAGATCGCCGGCTACCGCAAGGCAGGCATCATTCGGCCCGTCCAGCGCCAGACTTACCATCACGGTTTTGTAGTTCATGTCCTGCTCCGCGCCCTGGACCCTATGCATAGGGCCCTATTATGCGGAAACATTCTAGGCGGCGACTCACGGATCGATCCTGACCTAGATCAAGCAAGCTCCCCTTTGCCGACCGCAAATTTGAATATGCGGTCAGCGCTACCTTCCGCATTTTCTTTGTTTCTCAACGCGATACACGCTATTTATTGCCGTCATGCGCACGAATCCGCGGCAGTCAGCGCGTGCGCAACGCGCAAGGCAGAACATGATCGACATCGACCGACCATTTCTCACTCTGGATCCGTTCGATCAGAACATACGCGCTGGTATCGAAGGATCTGGCGTCGGTACTTGGGATTTCGAGTTTTCAACTCGCGCATTGAGATGGTCTAACACGACCCGAAAGCTCTTCGGCGTCGCGCTGGACACATCGATCGATTTCGAGCTGTTTCTCTCCCTTCTAGATTCGGACGATCGAGATCGCACGACGAGGGCCGTCGAAGCGTCAATCGACACCGGGTGCAATTTTGATCTTCAATACCGGGTCCTTAAGCACTTGGACGCAGGTCACTGGGTGAGGACTCTCGGAGCCGTCGTCAATGGTTCTGACGGCAACGCGGCAAGGCTAAGCGGAATTGTGATCAATATCGATCATCAGAAGCGTCTCGAAGAAGCGCTGCGAATTCGTGAGAGACACTTTCGCTCGATCTTGGAGACCATTCCCGATGCGATGGTCGTGATCAATGAACACGGTATCATTCAGTTCTTCAGCAGCGCCGCGGAACGGCAATTCGGCTACACCGCACCCGAAGTGATCGGAAGAAACGTCAGTGTACTGATGCCCGAGCCAGACCGCAGCCGCCACGACGATTACATCGCCCGCTATTTGGCTACAGGCGAGCGGCGCATTATTGGGATCGGCCGCATCGTAACCGGCATGCGTAAGGACGAAACCACGTTCCCGATGTACCTCACGATCGGCGAGATGGAATCGGAGGGGCGTCCGTTTTTTACAGGTTTCGTCCGCGACCTGACCGAACAGCAACAGACGCAGGCCAGACTACAAGAACTGCAGTCCGAGCTGGTCCATGTCTCGCGGCTCACCGCGATGGGCGAGATGGCGTCGGCTCTTGCCCACGAACTCAATCAGCCGCTTTCAGCCATCAGCAATTATATGAGGGGGTCGCGCCGTCTGCTGACGACCAGCACCGATATCAACGCGCCCAAGATCGAAGCGGCCCTCGATCGTGCGGCGGAGCAGGCCATTCGCGCCGGCGACATTATAAGGCGGTTGCGAACTTTCGTCGCGCGGGACGATTCGGAAAAGCGCATCGAAAGTATCTCGAAATTGCTCGAAGAAGCCGGCGCACTCGGGTTAACCGGAGCCCGCGAACAGGGGGTGGTTCTGCGCTTCAACCTCGATCCTGCTTGCGATCTCGTGCTTGCAGACCGCGTCCAGATTCAGCAAGTCTTGGTCAATCTTTTCCGCAATGCCCTGGAATCGATGACCGCATCAACGCACCGCGAGCTGATTGCATTAAATTGCAGAGCTGCAGATGATATGGTTGAAATCGTCATCTCGGATACTGGGCATGGATTTAGCGAGGAGGCCTATGCCAACCTGTTTCAGCCGTTTTTCACGACGAAGGAGAACGGCATGGGGGTCGGTCTTTCAATTAGCCGGACGATCATCGAATCTCACGGCGGCAGAATGTGGGCTGAAACCAATCAAACCGGCGGCGCCACATTTCGTTTCACTTTGCCTGCCGCGACAGCAAAGGATATAGGCGATGTCGCAGAGCGCTAAAGTCTATATCATTGACGATGATCCGGCGATGCGCGACTCTTTAGATTTCCTGCTTGGATCGGCGGGGTTTAGTACCCGCCTTTTCGAGTGTGCCCAGGACTTTTTGCGCGAGCTTCCGCAGCTAGAGTTCGGCTGCGTGGTTACTGATATTCGTATGCCAAACATGGATGGCATCGAATTGCTGCGCAAGTTGAATTCTGTTTCGGGCTCTCTCAAACTTCCCGTCATCGTGATGACCGGTCATGGCGACGTTCCTCTCGCGGTAGAAGCCATGAAGCTTGGCGCCCTCGATTTTCTCGAAAAACCTTTCAACGATGAACGGCTCCTCAGCATGATTGAGGTTGCTCTTTCCCAAAACGATAGCGCTTCCAAGGCTGACGCACTCGTGCCGGAGTTGGTCGCGCGCGCTGCCTCTCTCACCCAGCGAGAACGTCAAGTGATGCAAGGCTTAGTGACTGGACAGTCGAATAAGACGATCGCAAGAGAACATGACATCAGTCCGCGGACCGTAGAGGTCTATCGGGCCAATGTGATGACCAAGATGCAGGCTGGCAATCTGTCGGAATTGGTCAGGTTTGCGCTCCGCGCGGGCATCCTTAAGGATTGAGCTTGATCAATTCGGTTTGGGAAAAGCTGGTTATTCTTTGTAATGGCAAATATCCCTCCGAACCGATCCGGCAACCCTGGAGTACAATCGATGATTTACGTCATCGATGATGACGTTGCAGTCCTCAAATCGCTGCGATTTCTTCTCGAAACCGAGGGATTTAATGTGCGAGCGTTCAGCAGCGGATTAGCATTGCTTGAGTCCGCGATTCTTCACGGCGCTGATTGTCTGGTCCTGGACTACAAGATGACTGGAATCGATGGGTTGGAGCTCTCCAGCAGGCTAAGGGGGCTGGGTGTCGACACGCCGATCATTCTCATTACAGGTCATCCGGACGCCAATATTCGGACAAAAGCGAGCTTCGCAGGGGTAGGCCAAGTCGTTTTGAAGCCTGATCTCCAGGACAATTTGGTGCAATGCGTCCGAGATGCCATCGATTCCCACATGCGGCCGCCGGAAGAAGGCAAGCCTCCTCCGTAAAGGCCCTTAGGGGACCCCCCTTAAGCTATCGACCGAAATGTTTGGGCATCCGTATTCCAGGTACATAAGGCCATCCCGCATCAAGGAGATGGCGATATGCTTACCCAGACGGTCACCACATCTGCATCCCGGATTTCCTGCACACCGCGCACTGCAACTGCAGAGTCGGCCGATGCTTTCGGGATCATCGCTCGCTGTTCGGGGGCGGTCGCGAGCGAGTTTTCTTACAAGAAGGACGAGGAAATCTACGGAGAAGGTGAGCCCTCCGAATACCTCTACCAAGTGATCCGCGGTGCAGTCCGCACATACAAGCTGCTGAACGACGGAAGACGCCAGATTGGAGCGTTTCACTTACCGGGGGACGTATTTGGACTTGATCCCGATTCGATCCATCGCCTCACGGCTGAAGCGATCTCCGACACCACGGTGCGCCTATTGAAGCGACGCAGTCTTGAAGCGGCGGCGGGACTAAACGCGCAAGTTTCGCGCAATCTGTGGACCATGACCGCGGGCGACCTGCGGCATGCGGAAGATCACATGCTGCTTCTCGGCCGCAAGACGGCGATGGAGCGCGTTGCCACCTTCCTTCTGGAAATGGATCGTCGGCTCGCCAAAGCAGGCATGATGGCCCTTCCCATGTCTCGCCGAGATATCGGGGACTATCTAGGCCTTACCTTGGAAACTGTCTCTCGCGCGCTATCACAACTTAACGACCAGGGCGTCCTGATATTTTCGAGTGCCCGTCAAATCGTACTTCGCAATCGGCAACAACTGACGGCCATGGACGCATAAAGCCGTTCGGCCAAACCGACTAGCTACCAGCTTCTGATGAAGGGGTGCAGGATGAACAATTACCGAGTGTCTTTCTACCAGGATGTATTGAACTCGGCCGGCCATCGTTTCAAGTGTCTTCAACGTCAGATCGACGTTCAGTCCGACGGCCCGTCTCGGGCACTCGTCTTGGCTGAGCGATTGATTGATGATGAACGATTGAACGTTGACTGCATCGAGGTCGTACGCTTGGCGGGCGTACCGTCCTCCACCGAGCATACGTCAAATCATCTGACGCCTCCTTGCACGCGCATCTTGAATCGCACACCGTGAATTATTGGACCAGTTTGGCTTGGTTCGACAGGAATGCTCAGGGGCGTCTATCATCATCCGCTGGGTCTGAGTGCAGAGGCCAGAGACGGTTCATCACAAAATACGTAAACGACGTCGACCACGCGATAAGAAACAGGCCATTGACGCTTTCAATGCCCGAAATAAGCCGAAACACCCCTGTCGGATAAACGTCACCAATTCCTAGCGTCGAATAAGACGTTGCCGAGAAATAGAGAAAATCGGCGAACTGTTCTTCGACTTGTCCCTTCAGCGAACCCAGCGCGGTAAGATCAAGAAGTAGGTAAGCAATGGCGTAGAGCCAGATCTCCACTGTATGCGCGACGAAACAACCCAGAACGACAAGAAGAACCCTAAGACGTACGGCAATCTCAAGCACGGGAATCACAATCGATAGAAGCCGCAACACCTCGTAGTGTATTACGATGCACGACACGACCAAAAACGTGGAAAGAACGAGAGCCATAAGCATAGAAAATGAACCTTCCGCCGTTTACGCATAGCACTTCGCAAAGAAACTTGAGATGCAAAACAGAGAGCAGATAATTGAGTGAGACGCTTCGAGATTTAACGCAAGTCAAATACACTTGAAAAAAAGAGCAAATTCAGGCTTTTGCCCTGCTGAGAATACAATCAACACTTTTGCGATGACGTTGCGCTTCGAGAGCCTTGCGATTTCAAGTAGCCGAGAAGCAATATCGCAGGCGGCCTGCCGCCGGTCGATCACCAACTCTACATCGCGCTCGCCGGCCGACGCCGATGCAAGCAGTAATTGGTTGATCAGTATCGACGTCGTTTTGAACGATGAACGCACTGGCTCGGAAGATCTGACATCATATCCGAATCCATCGTCGATCGAAAACTTTCAAACGGCGAATTGCGATGGGCGCGCTGGCTCCTCGGAAGCGAGCCGCGCGGATGGGCCGAGACATCTCATGGTCCGCACCGCCGCTGTATGGATTACGGTGCAGCACACTACTTAATTTAAGGTCAGAGTCGGCGGCCCCCAGGGCTGCAAATCCCTACGCCTGATTTGGCGAGAAAAGAGGGTTTAAAAGATGTCCCATTCGCCGTTTGCGCCGAGGCCTTGGGCTCACGTTGCTACGACCTCATGACCAGGGATTAAGCGCGCCTTCGGCCGGTTTTAATGCAACCGACTACCATAATAGAAGGCGGCCCGGCATTAGGACCGCCCTCAGTAGTTTAAAATCAACAGTAACTTCTACCGACACTCCGCCGGGACTGGTCAAGCGGCAACCTTGGCACACACCAGCAGCCGCTGGGCGTCCTGCTTGAGCAGATAGACGGAGACGGCGAGCAGCACGATATCCTTCAGCAGGAATGCCGTATTCATCGTCATCGCGGGAAAGCCGCCGGCACCAGCATCCCATGCGTCAGGAACGAAGGGAAAGACTGTAACCGTGGCGATGAAGGTAAAGGTCGAACCGAGGGCGCCCAGCATGCCCAGCTTCTTGTTCCAGAACCCCAGCAGCAGAAGTGTGCCAAAGGTCCATTCCGACGTGCCCAAGAAAATAGACGTGCCGTGAATGCCCAGGACGGGAATTGTCCAAAAGATGAAAGGACCATGAGTGATGATGGGCAACAGTCCCCTGATTTCCGCATCCCACCATTTGTCGTACCCGAACCACGCGAAGATGACGACCATGGCGGCGCGGAGTAGGTGGTAATCAAGGTCGAGTGGCGCCTGCTGCTGACGCTGAGCCGTATCGAGTCACTCAATGTCAGCGAACTGTCCGATGCCGCCGACGTTGACAAGGCCGCGGCAAGCCGCAGCCTCGGACTGCTTCAGGAGCGCAAGCTAGTCTCTGTCGAGCAGACCCAATCGCGGGGACGGGCCGCGATCGTCAAGCTGACCGCCGAAGGACGGAAACTCTCCGCGAAACTCGTGCAGGTCTCACGCGAACGCGAAGCTCGATTGTTCAAGGATTTTACCGCCACCGAGAAGAAGCGCTTGAATGAACTTCTGCAGCGGTTGTCGCGAGCCTTGGATAGCGAAGACTGGAAATATTGACCTATTTGCACAGTCGTCGCGCCTGGTGCCCACGCGGTCAAAGCAGCCGCGCCATTTCGTCTGGTTGCGGCGATGCAGCCGGCTCCGTCGCAGTTGGCCGCACCCCGTCACAACCGCTCCTCCACCATATTCACCAAGTCGTGTTTGCCTGCCGCGTAACGAATCTTTTGGCCCGCCGTAACAGGACCATCAATCGATTTGGAGGAGTATGATGTCTCTGCGCCTTCTCGTTCTTGCAGGCATGATCCTGGGCCTGTCGTCCACGATGGTCTCCGCGGCTGAGCGTCCCGTCGTCGTTGAACTCTTTACATCACAGGGGTGCTCGTCCTGCCCGCCGGCAAATGCTTTCCTCAACGAAATGACAAAGAATCGGTCCGATGTTCTTCCGCTGGCTTTTCACGTCACCTATTGGGACAGCCTCGGATGGAAGGATCCATTCTCGCTGCAAGCCGCCACATCGCGTCAGGAGCGCTACGGCCACCGCTTCGGTGACGGATCTTACACGCCCGAGATGGTGATCGACGGAGGCGTGGGCGTCGTTGGATCACGCCGTGACGAAGTCAATGCGGCAATCGATCGGGCGAAGCGCGAGCAGCAGGCGGCCGCCGACATCCATGTCAGCAAGAACGGCGACAACTTAACGATCGAGGTGGGATCGGGTAGCGGGAGCGGCACGGTTCTGCTGATCGGTTTCGATCGCGAGCACACGACGAAGATCGGGCGCGGCGAAAATGGAGGCCGGACTCTTCCCGAAACGAACGTTGTCCGCTCGATCCGCCCCGTGGCGGATTGGTCGGGCAAACGGATCCGGATTAGCGAACGCTTTCCGGATGGCGAAGAAGTGGCTGTCGTGATTGAAGCGCCGGATGGCCGCATTGTGGGAGCCGCCCGGCTCGCGGGACGTTTGACCTGACAGTTCGGCGCGCAGACCCCATGCCATTGACGCCAGTATCGCCGGCCGTCGGCTGTACCGCCAAATGGACAGCCTGGAACAATCGCGCAATCTGTTTCGGGATTGGTCATCTTGGTGCGACATCCGCACCCGCGCGGTCGCTAAGGGTCTCGCCCCTCTGGTCGCCGACCTGGAGAATGGCGCGATCGCACCCGATGGGGCTCTACCGGCCTTCCGTCTGGCCTATGCGCGCTGGTGGCTACCTCTGGCGGTCGACAAGCGCGCCGAGCTGCGCAACTTCCGCACCTTCAAGCACGTGCATGCTATCGCCGACTTTTCGCAGATTGACGATCTGGTCCGCGCGCATGCGACTGATCGGATCGTTAGTACGCTCGCCCATGGCCTGCCGGACGCCGACGCCGTCCCGAGAAATTCGTAACTGGGGCGCTTGCGGCATCAAATCGGCCTCCAAAGACCTAGCACTTCGATCCGCGACATGATCGGCGCCATGCCGGACAGCTTCAGCAAGCTGGCACCTTGCGTTTTGATGTCGCCTTTGTCGATCGCGCAGTATTTGCCAACCCATCAAGCCCTGTTCGATGTGGTGATTTTCGATGAAGCCTCGCAGATTGCGACATGGGACGCCGTGGGCGCCATCGCGCGCGGCCGCCATACTATCATTGTGGGCGATCCGAAGCAGTTGCCGCCGACAAACTTCTTCGGGCGCAGCGATGACGGCGACGACAACATTCCTCAGCACGAGCAGGATCTCGAAAGCATCCTCGACGAAGCGTGCGCTTCGGAGCTGCCGTCGCGCTATTTGCGCTGGCACTATCGCAGCCGGCACGAATCCCTGATCGCATTCTCGAATTGGCATTATTACGACAACAATCTGATCACATTCCCTAGCCCGGTCACGCAAGACAACGCGGTGTCGCACGCCTATGTCCCGACCGGCATCTACGATCGGGGGAAGAGCCGGACCAATATCGAGGAAGCACGCGCCATCGTTGCCGACATCCGCGCCCGGCTGGATAACTGGCTTGTATTGCCGGAATCCGAACGTCCGACCCTCGGCGTCATCACGTTTAATGCCCAACAACAGGCGCTGATCTTGGATCTCCTCGACGACGCCAGACGAGAAAATCCCGATTTTGAATGGTTCTTTTCTGAAGACCGCATCGAGCCTCTGATCGTCAAGAACTTGGAAAATATACAGGGTGACGAGCGGCGAGCGGCGGCTGAATGTCGCCGTGACGCGCGCGCGCCGCGAACTGAAAGTGTTTTCAGGGCTGCGCGCCGACGACATCGATCTATCGCGCAACAAAGCCGTCGGCGTCGCCCACCTGAAGGCTTTTCTCGACTATGCAGTCCGCGGCGCGATAGCGCTGCCCGCGCAAGATAGTGGTTCGCAAAGAGAATTCGAGTCGCCGTTCGAGAGCGCAGTCGCTGCGCAGTTCAAGCTGAGGGGCTGGCAGGCGACGGCGCGACTTATCATCGCTCCGCCACCGCGCGCGACTGCGACAAGGTACGCGAGCAAGTTCTCCGCGGGCTGGGCTGGACGATCTTGCGGATCTGGTCAACCGATTGGTGGTTCAACGCGGACGAGGCCATAGAGCGCTTGCATGACGCGCTCAATGACGCACTTGAGCAAATCCGTTCCGAAGCGGCGCGCGCCGCCGACCTTGCAACGCCGCAGGCAACCGAGGATCTGGCGACCGCCCGCGAGGTCGGCCAAGATCAATCCGGCGATGACGACACGCTCGTGGTTGAACCCGATGCAGTCCAGCCTGGCGAAGGCCTCGAGCCGGCGGGCGGCCCGGCAGATGGGCCATCTGGGATCGGTGCACGACTGGTTGCATCTTCCGCAGCGGCATCCGCTCAGTCCGGATTCATGCGTTTTACGATCACGGACCTGTCTGCATTTAAGGCCGACCCTGACCTATTTTATACGGCCTCATACCGGCGACGCTTCAGGCAATGGTGGATGCGGTAATCGAGGCGGAAGCGCCGATCAAGGACGATGTTCTGGCCCAGCGCGTGGCAAGGGCGCACGGCTGGCTGCGCACCGGCGCACGGATTCGAACAGATCGAGCGCCATCTGCGCATCTTGGATCGGACGCGCGAATCCACGGGCACGTTTCTCTGGAAGCCGGGCACCGTGGCGGCGCGCATCCCGTTCCGGGTGCCGCCAGCCCTGACCATCGCCGCAGCGTCGCCGACATTGCGCTCGCCGAGTTGACCGACTTGGTACTGCGCCACTCCGACGCACTAGAGGAAGACGATCCACCATTGATCTACGCCCGGCTGATGCAGATCGACCGACTCGAAACGCATTTTGCAGCGGCTGAGACAGCGAGGCTGAAACCTGGATAACCAGAAGCCAAGTATTGCAGAGACAAACGTCAGCCCTGCAAAAGCCCGCCAAATGCGAGGCTTTGACGCCTCTCGTAAAAGTCTGGCCAAAATCGAAAATGCGTGGTGGGCCCGGCAGGACTCGAACCTGCAACCAGACCGTTATGAGCGGCCGGCTCTAACCATTGAGCTACAGGCCCCGCCGTAAGCCGCGCATGGCGGCCGCAACGGTGCCGTCACCCCATACAATGCTAGCCTGCCCCCTGCAATCGGCCATCGGGAACCAACCGCCGGGCCTGCGGTTGATCCGGGAGGATTATTTTGCGGAGGCCAATGTGCTGCGCTGGGCGATCATCTGTCTCGTCATTTCGCTGGTCGCGGGAGCGCTCGGCTTCACCGGCATTTCCGGCTTTGCAAAACGCCTGTCGATGATTTTCTTCGCGCTGTTCTTTATCGGCTTCCTGATCCTGCTCGGCTTCGCCTATCTCGTTGCCGGCGCGGTCGCGCACACGGCGATCGTTCCGGCCATGGTGGCGGTCAGCACCTGAGGCCACGACACTCGACCACCACAACAGACGTGCATTTTGCGCATGCCCTTGCCCGAAAACCGCTGCACACTTTTCGGGGGCATGCATCATCGCCCCTGTTGTTGAACGGCGCGGGGGCGCCGGAGTCTTGTCTGGCACCAACGGGCAATAGCCCGCGGGTGCGTATTTCCTCCAGCGCCTGCGCGCTTGGGGCCTGCCCCATTCGCGCCATCGAAAACAGGCGCGCTTGAGGTGTTCCTCATTCGCGCCCACAAAAAGAGGGCGCGCGGAACGCCGGACGCGGGATGCGTCCGCAGCCTCGTGTGCATGGGTTGAGTTTTGACACACGAGTTTTGGTCACCACGAAAGCACCGGCATCATCCGGCGTTCCGCACGCGATGGTTTTTTCGGCTTGCTTCGCATGTCCCCCGGTGGGAGGTCCTTTGATACCCACCGTTGTCGTGGACCGGGCGGCGCGGCCTTCCGATAAGAAGGCGTTGCGGACCGTGCCATGCTATGGCGCGAGGCATCGCGCCGGGAGCACGCGACTTGGGCCGACGCGCGAAGCGATGACAGTGGGGCGCATCTCCGCCCCGGCCGCACCGCACAGCGTGGTCGTCAGCCTCGGCTCCGGTCTCTCGCGCGCCCCCGGAGTCTGAACGGCCCTCCAGGGAGGAAACCGTCCGCGCTCCGGGCTTGCGCCCAAAGACCTTATGCCTCGGCCTGACGCTGCCGCGTCCACCGCATCCCGCCCCGCGTATCGTGACGATCGCGAGCCGCCCCTCTCCGTTGAGGCGAGATAATATGAATATAATCCTATATGCAAAAATGTCAAGCCACCAGCATCCGGGATAATGTCCACGCTTCAAACGCGGCCATACCGCCCGTCATCCTGAGGTACTCATGCGCGATCCCGATGCCCTCATCAGCACGACACAACTCTCAACGGTGCTGGGCGATCCCGGCTTGCGCGTCTATGACTGCACGACGTATCTCGAGCCGGCGCCGGCAGGCAGTCCAGATCCCTACATCGCGGTACCCGGACGTGCGACCTTCGAGGCCGAGCATATTCCCGGCGCCGACTTCCTCGACCTGCAAGGCGAGTTCTCCGATCAGACGACGCTGTTGCGCTTCATGATGCCGCCGGCCGAACACCTCGCCGCAGCCTTCGGCCGCCACGGTCTCGGTCCCGATCATCGCGCGGTGCTCTACAGCGTGGGCACGCCGATGTGGGCGACCCGGTTCTGGTGGATGCTGCGCGCGCTCGGCTTCGACAACGCCGCCGTGCTCGACGGCGGACTCGATGCGTGGAAGGCGGATAACCTGCCGCTCGAAAGCGGCCCGGCCAAAGGCTATCCGCCTGCGGTTTTTACGGCGAAGCCGCGCACGGGATTGTTCGCGGACCGTCATGACGTGACGGCCGCCATCGGCGCGCGCGACACCGTCACGATTAACGCGCTCGGGCCGCAATACCATCGCGGGCTTGAGCCGAGCCGCTACGGACGGCCGGGCCGGATTCCCGGCAGCGTCAACGTACCTGCAGCGACGCTGACAGACGCCACGAAGCGGCTGGTCGCACCTTCAGATGCCGAAGCCAAATTTACGGCGCAAGGCGTGACGAAAGACAAGCAGGTGATCGCCTACTGCGGCGGCGGCATCTCCGCCACTGTCGACCTCTTCCTGCTGCACCGGCTCGGCTACGACAACCTCAGGCTTTACGACGGATCGATGGGCGAATGGGCGCGCGACGACACACTGCCGATCGAGACGGATTGAGGCTCCTCAAGCGGGTGGACGACACCAATTATTGGGGGTACAATAATTGACGTGAAAATCACCTTCGACCCTGCGAAGCGCAAAATTACCCGGCAGGAGCGCGGCCTCGATTTCGCGACTGATGCCGAAAAGGTGTTTGCAGGACGAACAGCGACGTTCACCGATGACCGTTTCGATTACGGCGAGACCCGCTACATCACCGCCGGGTGGCTTGAAGGCCGTATGGTCATGATGGTCTGGACACAACGTGGCGAGGCCCGCCACATCATTTCGATGAGGTACTGCCATGCCAAGGAAGAAAAAAGATTCCGCGACCGCTTCGACCAAGCGTAAGCTATGGGTGGATCCCGACGACGCCCCGGAACTGACTAAAGCCATGCTGGATCGCGCGGAATTGCGCGAGGGTGACAGGGTGATCCGCCGTGGCCGCCCCCCGCTCGCGCACCCGAAAGAGGCCGTTAAACTACGTCTCGACGCCGACATTCTCGCGACATATCGCAACACCGGACCGGGCTGGCAAACACGGATCAACGACGATCTTCGGCGCGTGCGAAAGCTGAAAAGCGCTTCGGCAACCGGTAGAGCTGGCAAGACCGCCGTGCCGATGCATGGAAAAACGGAGTCGCCCAAACGAAAGCGCGCATAAGAACGACGACGTGCGCTACGCCATCGCCAGCCGGCTGCGCTGGCGGGCGCGGAACAGCAGGAACAGAACGATGGTGACGTTCAGCAGATTCCAGCCGACGCCATTGAGGAAGGCCGCGGAATAGGAGCCGGTGGCGTCGAAAATGACGCCCGAGATCCAGCCGCCGAACGACATCCCGAACACCGAGGCGAAGATCACGATGCCGACGCGCGTGGCCGCCTCGCTCGCCGGCATCGCTTCACG
>JBQCIZ010000350.1:0-2347 GCA_051953235.1 Nitrobacter sp.
CGGTCCCGGCGTTTGCGGCGCCGAGTTTCCCCTGAAAGTCTCGGCGCTCGGCGAGGGCGCGGCTTACGGTTTTGCCGACGAGGATCTCAGGCCGCCCGCATCGGTCGGACGCAATCAGCCGCGCTGGCCGGTTTCACAACCGTCCTATCCGCCGCCGTCATCGTATCCGCCGCCGTCGTCCTATCCCTCGTCATCGTATCCGGAGCCGCCGGCTCGGCAGTCCGCCTATGGCGGCAATCCAAACTATGGCGGTAACGCGAGCGGACCGATCTCGCTGACCGCGCCCGGCGTGCAGCCGGTCGAGGACCAGATCGCGCTGCCGTCGGAGGGAACGCCGTCCGCCGATCGCGGGCCCTATGACGCACCGGCTGATCGGGCGACGGCCTATCCGTCCAGCGATCGCTACACGCAACCCTATCCGGGTCCGCGTTCTCAGCCGTATGGCGGCGAGTCGGCCAGGTATCCGGCCTCGGCTTATCCTGCCTCGGCTTCGCCGCAACAGAATCCGCCGCTGCCGCGGCTCGGTCCGGCGCAGGGAAATGTCACCGCGGTCGGGCCGGTCACGGTGAAACCTGCCGCGACGCTGGCCTGCCCGATCGTGTCCGCACTCGATCACTGGCTTGCCGAATCCGTGCAGCCCGCGGCGATGCGCTGGTTCGGCGCCCGCGTCGTCGAGATCAAGCAGATCTCCGCCTATTCCTGCCGCGGCATGAATGGCAACCCGCATGCGCATATTTCCGAGCATGCCTTCGGCAACGCGCTCGACGTCGCGGGCTTCACGCTCGCGGACGGCCGCTACATCTCGGTGCAGCACGGCTGGAAGGGATTGCCGGAAGAGCAGGGCTTTTTGCGCGATGTCGAAGCCGGCGCCTGCCAGCGCTTCACCACCGTGCTGGCGCCGGGCGCCAACGTCTATCACTACAATCACATCCACGTGGATCTGATGCGGCGCGCCAGCCGCCGCCTGATCTGCAAGCCGGCCGCGGTTTCCGGCGAGGAAGTCGCCGCGCGCGCCATGCAGCGCAACGGCTATGCCAGCCGAGAGCCTGCAGTGACGGGATCGCTTGGAAAGAAGGCGCGTGCGCATCGTCACAGCGACGACGAAGCCGACTACGACGACGAGTAGCAAGCGCTCGAAGAGCTCTAGCTCCGCTTCACGTCGTAGCCTGCGAGAAACACCCGCGTCGCGCTGTCGACTGCGTAAGCGATCTGCTCAGGTGAGGGCGCAGCCGCGGCCTGGAAGATGTAGGGCAGGAACAGCGTCGCCTTGCACATCTCCATGAATTGCGAGGCGGCGAGGGTGGTGTCTTCGATCGTCAGTTCGCCAACTGCACAGCGGCTGTCGAGATAGGCCGCGAAGCGGCCGATGGTCATGGCGATCACTTCGTCATAGAAGCGGCGGCCGACGTCCGGCATCCGTTCCGCAATCGCCATCACGGTGCGCAGCGACGATCCGCCCTCGGGCCGGCACAGCACTTGAATAAAGGCACGGCCGAATTCTGCCAGCGTGGTCGCGGCGTCGCGTTCCGGATCGAAATTGAAGACGGCACGCCCCTGTTCGAAACATTCCTGTTCGACGATCGCCTCGAACAACCGGTTCTTGTCGGCGAAGTAGACATAAAGAGTGCCCTTGGAGACGCCGGCGGCGCGGGCGATCTCGCCCATGCTGGCGCCGTCGAAGCCGAGATCCATGAACACCCTCCGCGCGCCGTCCAGAATCTGGCGGCGTTTTGAGCTGTCGTCGGTCTCGACGACGGTCAGGGGGGCGGGTTTGGATGCAACCATGTGGTCAGCCTGCTTTGGAATGACTCCAGAAAAATCGCTGCCGGTCTCCGTGGTTCGGATGTTCCGAGACAACACCTGAATCCCTTGCAATTCAACAGCTTGGGCGGCGTTTCGCTGGCTCTCCCAATTGGAAATTGGTCGTACGCTGCGACTGCTATCGAACAATTCTGGATCGGGCTTCTTCTATCTATATTGACCGAACCGTTCGGTCAATATAGATATGGTGCGGCGCAAACGCGCGGGGCCGATTTTGGGCGCCGCATTGTTTGCCTGACGTTTTCAAAAGGAGGCCTTCATGGCCGCGAGAGATCAGGCTGCCCGAATCATTCGGACTGAGGCCGACGACGATAATGTCGAGCAGATCCATGGGGCGCCGACATTGGCCGGCACGTCGCTCGACGATCACTCCGCACGCCGCACTGGCGATACGCCGGCTAAGGAAGCGCCCGCCGACGACACGGCCGCTGCATCAGAGGTGACCGCCGCAAAACCCGGCAAGCGCAAGTTCGCGCTGATGGGCGTCGGCGCATTGCTGGCGCTCGCCGCCATCTCCTATGGAACA
>JBQCIZ010000351.1:0-2525 GCA_051953235.1 Nitrobacter sp.
TCGAAGCCGCGATCAAGCATCAGGGCGCTTCCTTTATCGATGTGATCTCGCCCTGCGTCGCCTTCAACAACCACGCCGGCTCGACCAAGAGCTTCGACTACGTGCGCGAGCACAACGATGCGGTCAATCGCCTCGACGTCATCACCGGCCGCGATCCGATCACGGTCGACTACGCGCCGGGCTCAGTGCAGGTGGTCGTGCAGCACGACGGCACCAAGCTTGCGCTCCGCAAGCTCGACGCCGACTACGACGTGCACGATCGCCTTGCCGCGATGACATTCCTGCAGAAACACGCCGCCAAGGGCCAGGTCGTCACCGGGCTGTTGTATGTCGACGCGGAATCCGAGGACCTGCACGATCGCCTCAATACGGTGGATACGCCGCTCAACACCCTCACCGCCAAGGATCTCTCCCCGGGCTCGGCAGCGCTGGACAAGATCAACGCAAGCCTGCGCTGAGGGATCATTTCCCCGCATAGCATCAACCGGCCGCCGCAGGCCGGTTGAACGCATCGGCGGCCCCCTGCGACTAACCTGCGAAGCCCGCTGGTTACGCTCGGAGTCTCCAATGCACCGTCAATCCCTGTGCGCCGCCCTCGCCGCCGTAGCGGTGGGTCTCGCGGTGAGTGCCGGCACTCTGCCGGCCCGCGCTGGGGACGATCCCAAACCGGTCGATCCGGTCAAAGGCAGGGAATTCGACCTCCGCATGTTCAAAACGCCGATCGGCAAGGACAAGGCCTATGCCTGCTTCGTCCGCCGCTATGACGCCGACCATCTCGCGCGTCATCCGCAGCAGAAGGTCAGCGGCATGAGGCTACTGGTGACCGCCGAAAATCCGCCCGAGGACGGTAGCTCCGCCTATTCCTTCCGGCTCGGCGTCAAGTATCGCACCCGCAAGGGCGACTTCGATTCCAGCGGCTTCTGCAGCCATGTGATGGCGGAGCAGAAGGGCGATGAGGTGCGGCTCGGCTGCGGCGTGGATTGCGATGGCGGCGGCATCGAGGCCGGCCTTTCCAGAGATGACAAGTCGGCCATCGTCAGGCTGGAGCGCGTTCGCATCTGGCAAAACAACAAACCGGACGAGGAAGCCGGCGACGATCTCGTTGCCGGACAGGACGACAGGATTTTCCGGCTCGATCGTGCCGACATTGCCGAATGCAAATCCCTGATCACTGACCGCAAGGAGCTGGCTGCCATCAGGCATAAATGACCTGTTCGCATGCCCCCACGACGTGCAGCCGCCATATCGAATTGCCTTGGGAGAGCGCCATGCATCGCCGCAACGTCCTGCGCACCGCACTGTCATCGCTCGGCGGGACTCTTGCCGCTGCCACGGCGTCCAGCGCGCGAGCCGCCACGGCAAACGTGCCATCCGGAAAACTGAAAGTGGTCTATCACCTGAGCGACCTCGACAAGGTCGTATTCGTGCTCGGCAATATCCAGAACCACATCGACGGTGTTGGCGGTCCCGACAACGTGACCCTCGCGCTGGTCGTGCATGGACCCGCGCTGCGCGCGTTTCACGCGACCGCCGCCAATCCCGACATGGCGCGCCGCGTCGGGCGATTCTCGAAATCGGGCGTCGAAATGGCGGCGTGCGGCAACACCATGAAATCGCAGCATGTGACGCTGAACGAACTGCTGCCCGGCTTCGTCAGCGCCGACAAGGGCGGCGTTGTGCGCATCGCAGAACTGCAGGCGGCGGGATATCTCTATCTGCGCCCCTGATCCCGGACCCTGAGTACTGCACGCCCGCGGCAAGAGGGATCAATATTCCCTTCGGGGCGTTATTGTCACGGCAACCTGCCATTTTGGGAGCTTTGTGTCCGCCGCCATGTTGACAAACCTTGGCGGCAGGCTGGAAAAGATTTCCAAGGACCGCGCAGCCCCGAGAGCACAGAAGAACATCATGAATCCTGTCAAAGATCTCCAGAATCATGGCCAGGCCGTCTGGCTCGACTTCCTCGCGCGCGGCTTCATCGCCAAGGGCGAGTTGAAACAACTCGTCGAGCGTGACGGGGTGCGCGGAGTGACCTCGAATCCCTCGATTTTCGAGAAAGCCATCGGAAGCTCCGACGAGTATGACGGCGCCATCGCCAAGGTTTTGAAGAGCGGCGACCGCTCGGTCACCGATCTCTACGAACAGGTTGCGATCGAGGATATCCAGCACGCCGCCGACGTACTGCGGCCGGTCTATGACGAACTCGGCGGCAAGGACGGCTTCGTCAGCCTCGAAGTCTCGCCCTATCTCGCCAACGATACCAAAGCGACGATTGCGGAAGCCGAGCGGCTCTGGAAGTCGGTCAATCGCAAGAACCTGATGATCAAGGTGCCCGCAACACCGGAGGGCTTGCCTGCGATCCGCCACCTGATCGCGCAAGGCATCAGCGTCAACATCACGCTGCTGTTCTCCCAGCGGGTCTATGTCGAGGTCGCGGAAGCCTTTCTGTCTGGACTTCAGGAATATGTGCGCAAGGGTGGCGATCCCTCGCATGTCGCGAGCGTTGCGAGCTTCTTCGTCAGCCG
>JBQCIZ010000352.1:0-3928 GCA_051953235.1 Nitrobacter sp.
TCCGGATTCGCGCCGGCTGATCGTCAGCGCGTGGAATCCTTCCGATGTCGACAAGATGGCGCTGCCGCCGTGCCATTGCCTGTTTCAGTTCTATGTCGCCAACGGCAAGCTGTCGTGTCAGCTCTATCAGCGTTCCGCCGACGTGTTCCTCGGTGTGCCCTTCAACATCGCGTCCTATGCGTTGCTGACGATGATGGTCGCGCAGGTGACCGGCCTGAAACCCGGCGACTTCGTGCACAGCCTTGGTGATGCGCACCTCTATTCGAACCATCTGGAGCAGGCGCGGCTTCAACTCACGCGCCCGACGCGGCCGTTGCCGACCATGACGATCAATCCCGCGGTGAAGGATATTTTCGCGTTCCGCTACGAGGACTTCAAACTCGAGAACTACGATCCGCATCCGCACATCAAGGCCGAGGTTGCGGTGTGACCGCGACGGCGTTCACCTCTCCGGAAATCGTCCTGCTCGCTGCCGCGGCCGAGAATGGCGTGATCGGCGCTGCCAATACGATCCCGTGGCGGCTCAAAGCCGATCAGCAGCGCTTAAAGGCGATGACGATGGGCAAGCCTATCGTGATGGGGCGCAAGACTTTCATCTCGTTGCGCCGGCCGCTGCCAGGTCGAACGAATATCGTGATCACCCGCGATCCGGATTTTTTCGCGGCGGGCGCGGTGGTGACACGATCGCTCGCGGATGCCCTTGTCATCGCGAAAGGCGACGCGCTGCGGCGTTCCGCCACTGAGATCGCAGTGATTGGCGGTGCTGAGATTTACACCGCATCGATGCCGATGGCGGACCGGCTTGAGGTGACAGAAGTTCACCTCAAGGTCGACGGCGACACGTTTTTTCCGGCGATCGACCCATCGATCTGGCAGGAAACGGCCCGTAGCCGACACAAGGCGGATGCCGGTGAGACCGCCGATTATTCTTATGTGACATATCGCCGTCTGGCGCCGCGTTAACCGCATTCCCCGATGTTTGCATTGACAATTATCGGTTCGGACATAGCTCCTTGCGGCCAACAAGCCGCGTTGTAAGGGCCGCAAGCGTCCCCTATAAAGCCGTCGGACAGAGCGTGGCAGGGTTTGAAAGCCCGGGCCTGCGCGGAGGAGATTGTTGATGCCGTGGAAGAATCAAGGCGGAGGTCCGTGGAGTTCGGGCCCGAAAGGGCCATGGGGCTCCGGTCCGCAGCCAACGGGGCCGAGACCGCCTGATCTCGAGGATCTGCTGCGCCGCGGACAGGATCGCCTCCAGCAGATACTGCCCGGCGGATATTTCAGCGGCATGGGTATCGCGCTGATCCTGATCGGCGCACTTGCGATCTGGGGACTTTCCGGTTTCTTCCGCGTGCAACCTGACGAACTTGGTGTGGTGCTGCGCTTCGGCAAGCACGTGCGCACCGTGCAGCCCGGTCTGAACTATCACCTGCCTTATCCGATCGAAACCGTGCTGTTGCCGAAGGCGCTCCGCGTCTCGACCGTCAACATCGGGATGACTCTGGTCGACGATCCCGCCCGTCGCGGCCGCACCATGCGCGATGTGCCCGAAGAGAGCCTGATGCTCACCGGCGACGAGAACATCGTCGATGTCGATTTTACGGTGCTGTGGCGGATCAAGCCGGATGGCGTCGGCGACTATCTCTTCAACATCCAGAATCCGGAAGGCACCGTCAAAGCTGTCGCCGAGAGTGCGATGCGTGAAGTTGTTGGCCGCGCCGATATCCAGCCGATCCTGACCGGCGCCCGCACGACCACCGAAGCTACGGTGCAGGAGCTGATGCAGAAGACGCTCGATAGCTATGGTGCCGGCGTCCTGATACAGCAGGTCCAGATGCAGAAGGTCGATCCGCCGGCACAGGTGATCGACGCCTTCCGTGACGTTCAGGCCGCGCAAGCCGATTCACAGCGTTTGCAGAACGAAGCCCAAACCTACGCCAACCGCGTCATTCCCGATGCGCGCGGCCGCGCCGCGCAGATTGTCCAGGTCGCGGAGGGCTACAAGGAGCAGGCGATCGCCGAGGCCAAGGGCCAGAGCGCGCGCTTCCTGAAGGTCTACGACGAATACAAGAAGGCGCCAGACGTGACGCGTGAGCGCATCTATCTCGAGACCATGGAGCGGATCCTCGGTCACGCCGACAAGCTGATTTACGACGGCGGTCCGTCGCAGGGCGTCGTGCCGTATCTTCCGTTGAGCGAGTTGACAACGCGCCGCGCGGCGCCTGCGACAACGACCCAGTCGCACCCGCAGGGCACGCAGTCGCATCCGCAGAGTGGGAGCACCCGATGAGAGGCGTTTCAGGTATCGTCGCACTGATCCTGCTGATCGTCGTCGTGATCATCGGCTATAGCTGCATTTTCACCGTTCGCCAGACCGAACAGGTGCTGGTGGTGCGCCTTGGCGAACCCGTCCGGGTCGTCACCGATCCCGGTCTGCACTTCAAGGCGCCGTTCGTCGATTCCGTGATCAGCATCGACAAGCGTATTCTCGATCTCGAAAATCCGGCTCAGGAAATCATCGCGTTCGACCAGCGCCGGTTGGTGGTTGATGCGTTTGCGCGCTACCGGATCAAGAACGCGTTGCGGTTCTATCAGAGCGTGGGATCGATCCAGGCGGCCAATATCCAGCTCACGACCTTGCTCAATGCGTCGCTGCGCAGGGTACTCGGCGAAGTTTCTTTCATCCAGGTGGTGCGCGACGAGCGTGAAGCCCTGATGAACAAAATCCGCGACCAGCTTGACAAAGAGGCCGGTGGCTACGGCATCCAGGTGGTCGATGTCCGCATCCGCCGCGCCGATTTGCCGGACAAGAACAGCGAGGCCGTCTATCAGCGCATGCAGACCGAGCGGCAACGCGAAGCGGCCGAGTTCCGCGCCCAGGGCGGTCAGAAGGCGCAGGAGATTCGCTCGAAAGCGGATCGCGAGGCGACCGTGATCGTTGCCGACGCGAATTCGAAGGCCGAGCAGATCCGCGGCGAGGGCGATGGCGAGCGCAACCGTCTGTTCGCCGAGGCTTACAACAAGGACCCGAACTTCTTCGCGTTCTATCGTTCGATGACGGCGTACGAGAACGGACTGAAGGGCAATGACACCCGGTTCCTGCTGAAGCCGGATTCCGATTTCTTCCGCTACTTCGGAAGTCCGGCCGGCAACACAGCACCGCAGCCGCCTGCCGCGAGCGCTGCGCCGAAGCCGTAGCACGGTCCCTCCGGGGGCGAGCGTCACGCACAGCCCAGCGCTGATGGCGTGGACTCGCCCGCGATCCCGCACTATCAGGGAGGTGAGCCTGTCGCATGAGGCCGACCCCCGCCGGTCGCGCCCAAAAACCGCGATGCCGGGGGAGACGCTATCCGATGAGGTCCATTGCCTTCGCCGATTTCCTCATCGGTCTCGGTATTCTTTTCGTCATTGAAGGCATCCTGTTCGCGGCGGCGCCCGACTGGATGCGGAAGGCGATGAAAAGCGCGCTGGCGACCCCCGACAATGTGCTGCGGGCAGTCGGCCTTGGCTCGGCCGTCGCAGGCCTGTTCCTGATCTGGCTGATCAGGCACTGAGCAGGATTGCAGCACGAAAATCTTCAACCTGGACAACGGCATCGTGAGCGCTGACGCCAGCTTTTCGCCGCAATCAGGCGCGCTGATGAAGGCTGGCGGCCCCGGTTGTCCGGCGCTTGCGCGGTCCCGGCATTCAGGCGCACTGTGCCGCCCAACAATTCTTCTCCAGGAGAGATTCAGGATATGACCGGAGCGACCCCCGCGTTGAACCCTGGCCGGCGTTTCCTGCTGGCCGCGCTTTGCATCGGCGCAGCGACGGCCATGATGTCCGCGCCAGCCTTCGCGCGGGGCCCGGAGGGCATTGCCGATGTCGCCGAGAAGGTGATCGACGCCGTCGTCAACATCTCGACGACCCAGACGGTCGAAGCCAAGGGCGG
>JBQCIZ010000353.1:0-5095 GCA_051953235.1 Nitrobacter sp.
GGCCCGACACGCGGCCGACGCCGGTGACGACGCTCGCGGAATGAACGTCGCCGCCGTACATGCCGTTGGCGGCGAGCGGCGATAGTTCGAGAAACGCGGGGCCGGGATCGAGCAGCAGGTCGACGCGATCTCGCGCCAGCATCTTGCCGCGCGCGGTATGGCGCTTGCGCGAGGCCGCCCCACCCCCGCCTGCGACGCTGGCGAGCTTGTCGCGCAATTCGCCGACCAGCGCCTTCATCGCCTCGGCGTTGCGCACAAAATCGGAAGAGGTGGGATCGACACCGGAACGAAGCGTCATGACAGTCCAGGATGGTTGGCGAGCGCAGAGGACCCGGCTCACGGTCCCGCTTAGGGTGCCCCGCCATCCCGGGCAAGGTCAACCTTCGTTCGGGACGACCAGAATCCGCATGCCTGCACACGCCACGCAGCCGCACCGATCACGAACGGCAACGGGGTACGGCTGCAGGAGAAGATCAGTGGGTCCAGGGCTCGCTGCGGCGGAACGCGAAATTGTCGGCGTAGGCGACCTGCCTCACCGTTTTCACCTTCGGCTCGATCACCTGATAGGCGATCCCCTCGCGCTCGCAATAGGCGATCGCATCTTCCTTGGTATGGAAACGCAGGGTGAGCTGCTGCTTCATATCGCCCGAACTGGTCCAGCCCATCAAAGGCTCGATCACCCGCGCCTGCTCCGGCTCATAATCCAGCTGCCATTCCTTGGTCTTGGCGGCGCCCGATTGCATGGCGTTTTTGGCGGGCTTGAAAATGCGTGCTGTCATGAATTGCTGTGACCTGCTGCTATACCGGCGGGGTGCCGATCTGGCGAAACCAGACGCCATCGGCTAGATTCGCCTGTCAGGAATTTGATCAGCGAATCCGCCGGCAGGCGGCTTTGTTTCCCTGTTTGGGTATAATCTTTATGCTGCGGCATGACAATCGCGGCAGGTATCAGGCAGCCTCGAGATTCGGTCCATCACGAAACGAGCCCCATGGAAATCCACGCAATCCTCCCCCCGAAAGGCCGCGATCTCAGGCTCGATTTCTTTCGCGGCATCGCCAACTGGGCGATCTTCCTGGACCATATTCCCGACAACATCGTGAACTGGATCACGACCCGAAACTACGGCTTCAGCGATGCCGCCGACTTGTTCGTCTTCATTTCGGGGTACACGGCTTCCTTCGTCTACGCGAAGATGATGCTGGATCGCGGCTTTGTCGTCGGCGCCACCCGGCTGACCAAGCGGGTGTGGCAACTCTACGTCGCCCACATCATCCTGTTCGTGATCTACATCGTTGCGATCGGCTATGTCGCCCAGCGCTACAACGACCCCGACATCATCAACGAGTTCAACGTCGCCGGACTGGTGGACAATCCGATCGAGACGTTGCGCCACGGGTTGCTGCTCAGCTTCAAGCCGCTCAATCTCGACGTGCTGCCGCTCTACATCGTGCTGATGGCGTTCTTCCCGCCGGTGCTCTGGATGATGCTGCGCAAGCCGGATCTCACGATGCTCGGGTCGCTTGCGCTCTACTTCGCGGCGCGCCAGTTCGGCTGGAACCTGCCGGGCTATCCGGCTGGCGAATGGTACTTCAATCCGTTCTGCTGGCAGTTGCTGTTCATGTTCGGCGCCTGGTTCGCGCTTGGCGGCGCCCGGGAGTCACGCTCGATTATCAATTCGCCGTGGCTATTGTATCTCGGCTTTGCCTACCTGGTCTTTGCGTTGATCATGACCATGGCCGGCCGGTTCGAGGCATTCGGCGACCTGTTTCCGCGCTGGCTGTACGACGCCTTCAATCCCAACGACAAGACCAACCTCGCGCCCTATCGCGTGCTTCACTTCGTCATCATCGCGTTTTTCGTCACGCGTTTCGTGCCCAGGGACTGGCGCCTGCTGGAATCGAAGCTGCTCGAACCCATCATCAAATGCGGCCAGCAATCGCTCGCGGTGTTCTGCGTCGGCGTGTTCCTGTCGTTCGTCGGCCACTTCGAACTGATGATGAGCTCCGGCTCGCTGTTCGCACAGATTTTCGTCAGCGTTTCCGGCATCGCGATCATGACCACGGTCGCCTATTACATCTCCTGGTCGAAGAAGCAGGACAAACCGCTGCCGAAGCCGGCGGCAGTCCCCGCTCCGGCAAAGGAGGCACCGCCGACCGCCGCCGAATAGATCGTGGCAGCCGCGGTCCGGCCCGTCAGCCCTGCTTGAGGTTCGACATCACGACGGCGCCGACGTCGGTATAGACGCTGACCAGCGGTCCGACGATCTTGTGCAGACCGTTCTTGGACACCAGCGTGTCGTGCAGCACGAGATGATCGATGCCCGTGGTCAGGAAGCAGCGCATGGCGTCGCGCGGCGTCTCCACGATCGGCTCGCCCTTGATGTTGAATGACGTGTTGATCAGCACGGGAACGCCGGTCAGCGCCTCGAATTCCTTCAGTAGCCGGTAGAGCGTCGGGTTGGTACTCTCCCGCACGGTCTGTATCCGCGCCGTGCCGTCCACATGAACGATTGCGGGAATCCTGTCGCGCCATTCCGGGCGGACGGGCTTGGCCATCAGCATGAAAGGCGAGTCACCCCTGCCCTCGAAGATCTCGTCGGCCCGCTCCTCCAGCACGATCGGCGCGAAAGGACGAAACGGCTGCCGATGCTTCACCCGGCTGTTGAGGATGTCCTTCATCTCCGGCTTCCGGGGATCCGCGATCAGGCTGCGGTTGCCGAGCGCGCGCGGCCCGAACTCGGAGCGATCCTGAAACCAGCCGATAACCTTCTGGTCGGCTAGCAGCTTTGCGGTCTCGGCGTAGATGTTCGGGCTTTTCACCGCGGTGGTCTGAACCTTGACCATCGAGCGCTGGGTGGCGGCACGGACCTCCTCGTCGGAATAGGGGCGGCCGACATAGGCGTGCTCCATCACGAAGCCGCGGCGCTGTTTCAGGATTTCGAGCCAGCCATAATAGGCGCAACCGATCGCAATGCCGTCATCGCCGGCTGCCGGCTGGATCCAGACGTTCTCGAACTCCGACTCCCGGGCAATGCGCCCGTTCGCCACGCAATTCAGCGCGACGCCGCCGGCGATACAAAGATTTTTGGCGCCGGTGGTTTCACGGAGCCAGGCGGCGCGGGCAAGCAGCACCTTTTCGGTGTCGTCCTGAACCCGCCACGCCACATCTTCCCAGTGGCGCATCGATGGGCTCGTCTCCCACTTCTCTCCGGAGTCGGCGATGTGGGGCTTGTTGAATTCGGCCGACCAGCGCGGAACCGTGAGATTATTCCCGGCGATGTCCATCAGCGGCTTGATTTGTTCATGACGGCCGTATGGCGCGAGCCCCATTAGCTCGCCGCACTTGTTCCAGTCGCCGAACACGTAGGTGGACGCGCGGCTGTAAAGCGCACCGAGGCCGGGCATGTTGTAGAATTCGTCGCTGAAGAAGCCGCGGTCCGATTCCATCCAGACCTTCTTCAGGCACTCGAGCGTCTGGCCGCTGAACCTGTAGTAGCTCTCGGATTCGCGCGCGAGCGGCGATGCAGTATCGCCGTCCGGATACGCCTCGGTCACGTCGGACCGATAGCTGCCGACCCCGTCGACGATCATCACCACGCCGTCCTCGAACGGGCTGACGGCAAAGGCGCTGTAGGCATGCGCCAGATGATGGGAGATCGAGACGACCTTGGTGGATTGAGAGCGGAAATGCGGATGGTCGTGCGCGTCCAGCCGTTCCTCGGCGGTCAGGAATCCCGGCATGTCCTGGTAGATCAGCCGCTCCTCCATTTCCGGAACCGGAAGGATGTAGCAATTGCGCACCACCAGATCGATGTCGTCGAGCGTAATGCCTTCTGCGTCGAGGCAGTAATCGATGACTTCCTTGTAGAAGCCGCTGGCGTGCTTGTCGCGCGTGATGCGTTCCTTGGCGATGGCAAATGCAATCGCACCGTCGCGAAGCAGGCAGGCGCTCACATCGTGGTCGTAGGTATTGAGGCCGAGAACGTAGGTGTGCTGTTTTGACATGAGCCTCTGCGCTGACAATCTGGAGGAACGATCGGCTTGCGGCCCTGTTTGAGGGCCCGATCATGCGAGGACGATACTGAGTTAACGCGGCCCGAGGTCTTGACGGTCGGATACCCCTGGCCGCTATGCGTCGCGGGTGCGAGAGATTAAGTTCATTGCCGCCGGAACAGCAAATGTGCAGATGCGAGACGGGTCGCCTGCAACCTCAGAGATAGGAACAATGCCGGCAGCAACGCCGCATTCTCTTCGGCCGTTCCAAATTTCCTCCATATTGTTTGAACCCGAACGCGTTGCCGGCCGACCCTTGACCGGGCGTGAGGCCGACCGTAGCCTTGGCCGACTGCACGTTCATATAATTGAATCGGTTATTGCTATAGCAAGTACTGACTGACCAGGCGCTGGAACAAGCTGCCTTACATTCGCGACAATGCTCGTCGCGATATTGGGTTCTGCTGAAGACAGTGCTTAACCAGAAATGGGAGACTCTCCTGATGGCTCAAAGTAGTTCGAACGCGCGACGCAGCGTCGTCACCCGCATACTCGCGGCGGCGGCGATGGTTTGCGTGTACTTTGTCGGCGTTGCCGGCGTGTCTTCGGTTCTCATTGCGGGATCGACGACATCGGCGGAAGCGCGGGGCCGCGGGCGTGGCGGCGGGCGTGGTCGCGGCGTTGGCCGCGGACGCGGTCGTGGCTGGGCGCGAGGTCGTGGCCGCGGCTGGGGCATTGTCGCCCCGGGTTGCTATTACAGCCCGCGCTGGGGCCGCGTGATCTGCCCGTACTGATCGCCTTCCGGCGTTTCAGCCAAAACATCGAAGAGGTGCGCCGGTTCGCTGGCGCACCTCTTTCATTTCGGCGCCTATGGTTTTCCACAGAAACGCATTTCAATTCAAATCCGACGCATCGCGGAAACCATTTCGCAGGGCGACTCCGATATCCAGCCGCGCACCAGAACCTCAAGTTCAAGGCGGCGCGAATGCCGGAGTGGTTGCATCTGTTGGGAGTCGGAGTCGTCCTGGCAGGTTGTGGCTGGATCGGCTTTGCGCCGATCAACGTTGAATGGTTCTGGACGCCTCACGACGACGATCTTGCC
>JBQCIZ010000354.1:0-2791 GCA_051953235.1 Nitrobacter sp.
CTCAAGAGCGCGACCGGCGCGGCGCTCGACGAAGTCGCGTCGAAAAAGCTGCTCAAGGCTTACGGCATTCCGATATCGAAGGAAGAGATCGTGCAGGATGCCGCGAGCGCCGTGAAGGTGGCGAAAAAGATCGGCTTTCCCATAGTCGCCAAGGTTGTCAGCGCCGACATTCTGCACAAATCCGATGTCGGCGGCGTTGTGCTGAACATCAACAACACGGCGGAAGTGAAGAAGGCCTTCAACGACATCACAGCGCGTGTCAAAAAACTGAAGGGCAAGCCGAAGCTCGAAGGTATCCTGATCGCGCAGCAGGTCAAGGCCGACCTCGAACTCGTGGTCGGCGCGTCGCTCGATGCCGAGATGGGACCGGTCGTGGTGTTCGGCACGGGCGGCGTCGATATCGAATTGATGAAGGACGTGGCGCTGGCCGGCGCGCCGCTCGACGCTGCCGGAGCAAAAGAGCTGATCGGCAGAACGAAAGCCGGCGTGAAGCTACGCGGCTATCGCGGCAAGCCCGCGCTTCATGAGGCTTCGGTCGTCAAGGCCATCGTCGGCCTTTCCAACCTGATGGCGGATGCCGGAACGCGCATCGCATCGATCGACGTCAATCCATTTCTGGTCAACACCAAAACCGGCGTCGCGGTCGATGGCCTCATCGTGCTGAACAACGCTGCCGCCAAAAGCGCATCGAAACACTAGCGCTGTTCCCAACTGGAACCGCATCATCCGCTTGCCAGGATGCCGCCAGGAAACGGCCTCATCGGCCAGACTTTTGCCTAAACCTCGAAGACGTAAAGCTGGAACGCTCAAACCCTCCGCCCGTTCTATGGATGCTGCGCTTGCGAACCGAGCGCAAATTCATGACGAGGAGTGCACCATGAAAAAGTATATTCTCCCGCTGGCCGCCGCCATCTCGCTCGGCCTTGCGGCTCCCGCGATGGCCTATGATTCCGGCGATCTGATTTCAATGCAGGATGCGCTCGGCGTCGCGACCGATATCGGGCTCGTGACCGTGTCCGATACCGAGTTCGCCGGCAACGAGTGGCAAATCGAAGGTCGCGACGCCTCTGGCCGCTATATGGAGGTCGACGTCGATGCCACGACCGGCGATGTGTTGAACGTCGATCGATGACGCGATCTGGTTGCTCATCACCGCATCTCGCGATGAACCGATCGTCGCGAGATGCGTCCGCGTTCCCCAGGTGAGCGAATCCGGCTGGACGCGTTATTCCGCTTCAATCGCATCGATTGTATGCGTATTCGCGCAATACTGCCGATAGGTATATCTGGAGATACCCGCGCGGAGATCGCGGCTGCATCTGCCGACCGCCGGACATAAGGCGCACACACGCTCCATGTCGCGCATCACGGCGGGCTCGGTCCGCACGATCTTCGCAGCATCGATGCCGAGCATACTGAGAAGTCCGTCGAGATTTTCAGCTCGGCTGCCGTCATTTTTTGCAACCGCTTCAAGATCTCCTGGCGAAAGACGCAGATCGCGCGCAATCGCGTAGAAATCCCCTCCTCCGAGATCGGCGAGATCGTGCAGGTCGCGACGATGTTTGCGCCAGGCTGCAAACCTGTCGATCGCCGAGCGGCAAGCGAAGCTTGAATGAGTTGTCATCGCGTTCTCCCATGTTTGGCGGAATGACGATAGGCGCGGCACGGCAACGGTCGTTGTCTCACCACAAACACGGCCTGGATTAAGGAAAGCCGAGCAAGGCTTTGGTTTCGGGCTCGATCATTGACGGTTTCCACGCCGGCTCGAAAGTCATCATGACATCGACAGAATCTATGCCGGCCACCCCAGATGCGCTTCGGATCGCCCCATCCTTGAGAAAGCCCGAGGCGGGACAGCCCCGCGTCGTCGCCGTCATCGTGATATGGGCTACCCCATCCACAACGACGATGTCGTAGACGAATCCAAGATCGACAATATTGTATCCGAGTTCTGGATCGATCACCTCGCGCAACGCGTTTCTGATCTGCGCGGTCAGGTCGTCGTTCATATCGGCGCCCTTACGGTCAGTTCGTAGGTTGAGCCGTCCGCCGTAAAACCTCCGAGCCAGCGGAAGCCGCGCTTTTCCAGATGCGGAAACAGGAACACGGGCTCCCGGCGTAGCAGCGCCGACAGCGTCTCGCCGGGCTTGAGGTTTTCGGCAGCACCTAAAATCCGAACCATCGGCTCGGGCGGATCGAGATCGCGGCTGTCGAGGTGAACGACGGGGTCTGGCCACGTGTCGGTTGGCTGCGCTCCGGAGCTGATTGGCGAAACTTGCGTGTTGGCGGGAGTAAACAACACCTCCCATTCGCCGCCTTCGAGTTCGGTTTCGGCGTGACTGAACCCCTTCTCCGCCATCACAGCGAACAGGGGAATGGGCTTGAAGGTCGCATAGAGGCGGATGCCCTGCTCCGGCTTGAGCCGTGCCAGCGCGGCCATGATCACGGAAAAGGGCTCTCCGCCGTCGCGCAAGATCGGACGGACGTCGAGGTCGAGGTAGCTCTGGCCCATGGTCATCTCCTTTTCGATAGTTCAGATGCTTGCGTAAAGCAGGTGTGGCGCGCTGATCCCGCTCGGACGCAACGATCCTGCGACATCGGCAAGACGGCGCGTCCGGATCAATTGCCGAACGATGCCCAAGGTCGCGACAGTCATCGCAAATGCCGCAATCCGGAACATGGATGGCTGATCGAGCAACAGCGCCACCGTTCCACTCCAGACCGAAAGGAAATAGGCGGCAAACCATTTGGCCGCTCGCCGCTCGATAACGAGATCCTGCACGCGTGGCGT
>JBQCIZ010000355.1:0-5782 GCA_051953235.1 Nitrobacter sp.
GGCTGCAAGGCGGCGATCAACACGCGCCTCAAGGGCGGCTCGCGGCAGTATTCGCTGTTCGACGGTGGCCGGTTTCTGTTCTGCGCGAAGCCGCGGATCACCCAGACGAGCTGCAATATCCGCTAAGGCGCGGAATCAGCCTGCCGCCATCCCGCTGCGGATTTCGGCGCGCAGTTCGTCGATCAGCCGAAGACCCTTCTTGGTCTCGACGTGCCAGAAGGTCCAGCCGTTGCAGGCGCCGGAGCCTTGCGCGACCGCGCCGATGCGGTGAATCGAACCGACCTTGTCGCCGAGCATGATGGCTCCGTCGGCACGCACCAGCGCGCCATGGCGTTTCTTGGCATCGACGAGCTTTGCGCCCGGCGAGATCATGCCGCGCTCGATCAGCTCGGAGAACGCCACCCGGGGCGCCTCGCGCGCGGTCATGAACGGAGCGAGGGTTGCCTCCGGCAGCGGCTCGATCGCCGCAATGCGCTCTTCCGCCGCCTTTGCATAGGTCCTGTCGCGCTCGAAGCCGATGTAGCTGCGGCCGAGGCGCCGGGCGACCGCACCTGTCGTGCCGGTACCGTTGAACGGATCGATCACGAGATCGCCGGGCTTCGAGGATGAGAGAAGGACCCGCGCGAGCAGCCCTTCCGGCTTCTGCGTCGGGTGTACTTTCTTGCCGTCCTTGCCCTTCAGCCGCTCGTCGCCGGTGCAGAGCGGAATCAGCCAGTCCGAACGCGCTTGCACGTCCTCGTTGGCGGCCTTCAGCGCCTCGTAGTTGAAGGTGTAGCCCTTGGTATTCTCGTCGCGCGCGGCCCAGATCATGGTCTCGTGCGCATTCGTGAACCGGCGGCCGCGGAAATTCGGCATCGGATTGGTCTTGCGCCAGACGATGTCGTTGAGGACCCAGAAGCCGAGGTCCTGCATAATCGCGCCAACGCGGAAGATGTTGTGATACGAGCCGATCACCCAGATCGTCGCCTGCGGCTTCATGATGCGCCGGCAGGCCAGCAGCCACGCGCGGGTAAAGTCATCGTAAGCGGCGAACGACGAGAACTTGTCCCAGTCGTCGTTGACGGCATCGACGTGGGATTCGTCGGGGCGCTTCAGGTCGCCCTTGAGTTGCAGATTGTAGGGAGGATCTGCGAATACCAGATCGACAGATCCGGCCGGGAGCTTCGACATCTCGGCGACGCAGTCGCCGACCACGATGCGGGAACTCGGGGACTCAAATTTTGTGCGGGGCGCCCTTGCAGACGCCCCGCGACGCGACACAACCATGACTCAATTACTCTGACTCAGGCGACGCTGTCGGCGACGCGGGACCAAACATCCGACTGGCGCTACAGTGAATGCGCAAAGTAAAAATCGACTTAATTGCAGACATGTTTCGTAACGTTGTGCGGTCGTCCGAGTTTTTGTACGCGCGTGCGGTTGCGCGGCCGTGCATCGTTGCCGGCCGCTGGCGTTGAGGAGTGTTGCGGCTATTTTCTGGAGGTATTTGCGGCGTGCGGTTGTCGCGGCAGGTTCTGATGCGATGAATGCAGTCCCGCACTAGGCAATTTTTGCCGGGCGGGCTATTGATTAACGAAGTGGAAATTTTACGTTGTTGTCGCCGCCTCGCGGCGATGTCACGATCGATCGGAATGAGGAACGAGCGCCATGCGTTATGACGATTTCCGCCGCAGCGACAATATCGATGACCGTCGCGACGACGATGGCGGTGGGTTCGGCGGCGGCGGCGGTGGCGGATTCGGTCTCCCCATGGGCGGCGGCGGACTTGGCATCGGCACCATCATCGTGCTCGGTCTCGTCGGCTACGCATTCGGTATCGATCCGCGTATCCTGATCGGCGGCGCGGAGATTCTCACCGGGGGCCAAGGCCAGGCCCCGAGCTACCAGACCGACCGGCGTTCGTCCTCGAGCAAGTCCGGCGCTCCGTCCGACGAGATGGGCAGCATGATCTCCGGTGTGCTCGGCGAAATCGACGACCGCTGGACCGAGATATTCGATGCCAGCGGGCAGAAATATCACGGCCCGCGAATCGTGCTGTTCCGCAACGCCACCAACGGCGGCCGCTGCGGCATGGCGCAGTCGGCGATGGGACCGTTCTATTGCCCTCCGGACCAACAGATCTTCCTCGACACCAATTTCTTCCGGCAGGTGGAGACGCGCTTCCACGGCTGCTCGGGCAATGCGTGCAAGTTCACCGCGGCCTACATCATTGCGCACGAGGCCGGGCATCACGTGCAGAACCTGCTCGGCATTCTGCCAAAGGTGACCCGCATGCAGCAGCAGGCGAGCAGCAAGGCCGAGGCCAATGCGCTCCAGGTCAGGGTCGAACTGCAGGCGGACTGTCTCTCCGGCGTCTGGGTCAGTCGCGAGGAGAAGAAACGTCCGGGCTTCCTCGAGGCGGGCGATATCGACGCCGCACTGACCACGGCTTCCGCTATCGGCGACGATACATTGCAGAAGCAGGCGACCGGCCGCGTGGTGCCGGATTCGTTCACCCACGGATCGTCCGCGCAGCGCAAGCGCTGGTTCATGACCGGCTACCAGCAGGGCACTGTGCAGGCCTGCAACACATTCGGATCGGGTAATTTGTGACGGTGCGGCGAGGCTGTCGTCTCCGTGCAACGGATTCGCCGTCATCCTGAGGTGCGAGCGCTCTTTTTCGCGCGAGCCACGAAGGACGACGGCGACTCGCAGCCATCCTTCGAGGCTCCGCCGCATGTGCGGCATCGCACCTCAGGATGAGGGTCCCATTTGGAGCAGGTGAGATTATGTCCCCCATCGACGAATCAAAATCCTTCATTCCGCTCAACATCGCGGTACTGACCATTTCCGACACGCGTTCGCTCACCGATGACAAGTCGGGTACGACGCTGGCCGAGCGGCTCACCGCCGCCGGGCACAAGCTGGCGGCGCGCGAGATCGTCACCGACGATGTCGAGGCGATCCGGGCGGTGATCCGCAAATGGATCGCCGATCCCGGCGTCGATGCCGTCATCACCACCGGCGGCACCGGATTCACAGGCCGCGATGTCACGCCCGAAGCGATCGAGCCGCTGTTCGAGAAGCGGATGGACGGCTTTTCGATCGCCTTCCACATGCTGAGCCACGCCAAGATCGGCGCTTCGACGATCCAGAGCCGCGCCACTGCCGGCACCGCGGGATCGACGTTCATCTTCTGCCTGCCGGGTTCACCCGGCGCCTGCCGCGACGGCTGGGATGGCATCCTCGCGCATCAACTCGATTATCGCACGCGTCCCTGCAACTTCGTCGAGATCATGCCGCGGCTCGATGAACACCTGCGCCGCCCGAAAGCCAAGGGCGCATCGGCGTAGATTGGGGCATCGTCATCCTGAGGTGCTCGCCGCGCGATGCAGGGCATTGCGGCATTCGGCGAGCCTCGAAGGATGCGGAAGTGGATGCAGGTGGCCATCCTTCGAGGCGCGCAAGGGAGCGCGCACCTCAGGATGACGGAATAGGGGTGACGAAAGTACCCGCTAAAGCTTCATCTCCCAGGTCTCGCCGACGAGATCGACGCCGAAGCTGTGATGCTTCTCTTCCTTGACGCGGCGAAAGCCCGCGTTTTGATAGATGCCGCGCGCCGCGAGCAGGATGCTTTGCGTCCACAGCGTGATCGACGAGTAGCCTGCGCCCCTCGCGAAGTGGATGCATTCGTCGACCAGCGCGCGCCCGATGCCGAGGCCGCGCGCCTTGTTCTCCACCAGCAGCAGGCGAAGTTTCGCGACGTCATCCGAGGCCTTGACGAGAAAAATGCTGCCGGCCGGCTCGCCGCCGACCTCGGCGATCCAGCAGCGTTCGCGCGCGGGGTCGTATCCCTTGACGAACTGCGCTGCGATCTCCGCGACCAGCGCCTCGAAGCCGATGTCCCATCCGAATTCCTGCGCATAGACCGCGCCATGCCGCGAGATCACCCAGCCGATGTCGCCGGGCCGGTGGGTGCGCAGGCAATAGGCGGCCGGGGGTTTCGCCGCTGACGGCTCCAGCGTCTGCTCGATGGTGGCCATGGCATCGACCAGCGCTATGCGCTCGCCATCGCCAAGCCGGCGGAGCAGCGATCCGATGTCGTCGCGGGAGCGCTTGTCCAGTTCGGCGAACGCTGCGTTGCCCCTGGCGGTCAGCGCGATTTCGCTGACGCGGCCGTCGTCCTTCGACGGCTTGCGGCTGACGATTTGCCTCCGCTGCAATCCCTGCAAGGTGCGGCTGACGTAACCTGCATCGAGGCCAAGTTCGCGGACGAGGTCGGTGGCGGTGCAGGTCCCGCGCTGTGCGATCTCGTAGATGATCCGCGCTTCCGGGAGCGACCACGGACTGTCGAGCAGGCGCGGCTCGATGACGCCGATCTTGCGTGTGTAAAACCGGTTGAAGCTGCGGATCGAAGCGATCTGGCTATCGAGTAAGGGCATCGCGAGGCCTCTTATTTGACTTTATCAAGTAATTATTTGACAAAATCAAATAAGGTGCAAGCGGGAACCTTCACGCTACGACGATACGGCTGCGCAGCAGCGTCCGCGACGAGCGGCCGAGTTTGCGGAGTAGCCGGGCCTCCGCGCGCTGCGTATCGGGTGCATGGCCGCCGAGCCGCTCGTAGTGCTCTTTCGCGATTAGGAGTCCCTGATCGGCCGAAGGCCCTAATACCGTCCGGCTGAGCGACCTGAGAGCATCGAGCAGACCGTTCCCGCCATAGGGCGAGCTGGCATAGCGGAAGATGGCGGCGCGGGGGCGCGCCCCGAGCGAAGCATTCTGCATGAATTGCGCGGTTTCATCGATCCAGCCCGGATCGGGCACGGCGCCTGCATGCAGAAACATCAGCCACGGCGATCGCGCCAGCCGGGCGCCTTCCGCCATCGCCGCTGCGCGCGAGCCTTCAAAAAAGAGATAGTGGCAGCCCGCGACATCGGCGATGCGCTCGATCACGCCGTTGCCGGCACGATCCACCAGCAGGACTTCCCGGATCACGCCGGCGGCTGCGCCCGGCACGAGCGCGGCGAGGGTCGCGACGGCGGTCCGTTCGACCCCCTCGGTCGGGATGATCACGCTCAGCATCGGGACGTCCACGATCCAGAAAACGCTGCATCGTTATCACCTTGGCCAGCTCAAAGCAGCCCGGCGAGCCGCTGCTTTTTTCGGCAGCCACGACAACCGGAGATGTTGCGTTGTTGTGGGAAGCTGAATCATGTTCTTGATTTGTTCTCATTCAGTGTTATCTTTGAACCATGAGCAGAGCATCCTCTCTTGCCCTCAGGCACCCGCCGGAAACGGCGCCCTCCGACCCGGCGGGTGCCGCTCCGTCCTTCGACGAGATCGGCGTCGCGATCGATAGCCAGCGGCGGCGGGGCCGCGGCGCGCAATCCAACGCCAGCGGCCGCTACGAGGCCGAGGCGCGTGTGACCTTCGATGACGGCTGGCAAAGCCTCGAAGAGTTGCCGCCGTTCAAAACCACCGTTGCGGTCGACACGGCGCGAAAGGTCATTACCCGCAACGACTCGCCCGACATCGGCTTCGACCGCTCGATCAATCCCTATCGTGGGTGCGAACACGGCTGCGTCTACTGTTTCGCACGGCCCACCCATGCCTATCTCGGCCTGTCGCCGGGACTCGATTTCGAGTCGAAGCTTTTTGTGAAGCCGGACGCGCCTGCGCTGCTGGAAAAGGAACTGGCGGCTGAGGACTATCAGCCGCGAATGATCGCGATTGGGACCAACACCGATCCCTATCAGCCGATCGAGCGCGAGAGCAAAATCATGCGCGGCATCCTGGAGGTGCT
>JBQCIZ010000356.1:0-2159 GCA_051953235.1 Nitrobacter sp.
GCCGTGAATCGCCACCACCGCGTCGCTGGTGGTCGACTGCATCGCCGCGACCTGCGCCGAGATTTCCTCGGTGGCCTTGGCGGTCTGGGTGGCCAGCGCCTTCACCTCCGACGCGACCACCGCGAAGCCACGACCGGCATCGCCCGCCCGCGCCGCCTCGATGGTGGCGTTGAGCGCGAGCAGGTTGGTCTGCGCCGCGATGGTGTGGATGAGCTGGACGACCTCGCCGATCTTCTCGGCGCCGCCGGACAGCACCTGCACCGTGGAGTTGGTGCGCTCGGCGTCGGCCACCGCCTTGGTGGCGATCTCGTTGGACTGCGACACCTGACGGGAGATTTCCGCCACGGAGGACGACAGCTCTTCCGCTGCTGCCGCGACCGTCTCGACGTTCTGCGACGCCTTCTCCGAGGCCGCACCCACCGTCGCCGCGCGGTTGCTGGCTTCGCTCGCTGTCGACGTCATGCTCTCGGCCGTCGACTGCATGCCGGCCGCCGAACTCGCCACCGAGCGGACGATGCCGTTGACGTCGCGTTCGAAGTCGTTGGCGAGGCTGGCCATCATCGCGGCACGCTCCGCAGCGGCGCGTTCGTTGGCCTGATCCTCGGCGTGTTCCAGATCGCGGATGCGGATCGCATTGTCCTTGAACACCTGAACCGTCTTCGCCATGGCTCCGATCTCGTCGCGGCGGCCGATGCCGGGGATTTCCTCGTCGAGCTTGCCTTCCGCCAGCGCCTGCATGCGGTGACCGAGCTGGCCGAGCGGACGAGTGATGCTCCGGCCCATCAGCCAGGCGATGAACCCGGCGACGGCGCCGATGGCGAGGATCGCCGCGCCCAGCGCCATCGCGATCTGCGTCAGCTTGGCGTCGAGGTCGTCAATATACGCGCCGGTGCCGACGAACATATTCCAGCCGGGAATACCGGCGGCGTACGAGACCTTCGGGCTCAATCCCGACTGGCCGGGCTTCTGCCAGGAATAATAGATCGTGACGTCGCCCTTGGCCGCGACGCCATCGCGCATTTCGCGGGTCGACTTGCGGCCGTTCACTTCCTTGTCGAGATGGCTGGTCCCGATCTCCTTCGGGTTCAGCACCACAACCGCGATGCCATCCATCGTATAGGCGAACAGATAGCCGCCGCCGTTGTCGTACTTCATGGTCTTGACCCGCTCGACCCACTCGGCGATCGCGGCGTCCTTGGTCATCTTGCCGGCTTCCACCTGCTTCTGCAGGCCCAGCGCCATGGTGCGTGCGCTATCGACGATCGCGCGCAGCTGCTCCTTGCGCGCGCCGAACATCTCAGTCTTCATCATGCTGCCGGCAAAAAGGCCCGCAGCCACGAGGCCAATAAGGGTCACACCCACCAGAACGCTCAGCTTCAGAGCGATGGGCCAGTTGTTCAGGAATTTCACGACGGCTTCTCCGAAGGAATCGGCGCGGACGCGCCTGAAGTAAGAATTCTCTTCTTCTACAGAGAGACTGTTGAATCTTCCTTACCCGGGCCGGCCCGTGCGCGCGGCCACGGTGAGGACCCGCGCGACAAAAAAGCGCGGCCCCCGACGGGACCGCGCCTGGTGCGTATTCGATTGTCGTGACCGGAGTTGGCGTTCGAAGACCGACGCCGCTTCCGCTCGCCTGCGCCCCTCAGCAGCCCGGCCGCTGAAAATCTGCTGTCCCGGACGCGACGCAGTGCGCAGCATCCGGGGCACGCCCGCTCAGACTTGCAGGGGCCTCAGAACTGCAGAGCCTTGGCCTGCTTGACCTGCGGCAGCTTGGCGACGTTGGCGAGCACGTCCGCCGGCACCGGGCCATCGACCTCGACCAGCGCGATGGCGTCGCCACCCTGCTCGTGACGGCCGAGATTGAAGGTCGCGATGTTGACCTTGGCATCGCCCAGCAGACTCGCGAACTTGCCGATGAAGCCCGGCTTGTCCTCGTTGGTGATGTAGATCATCGACTTGCCGAACTCGGCGTCCACCCGGATGCCCTTGACGGCGACGAGGCGCGGCTTGCCGTCGGCATAGACCGTGCCCGACACCGAACGCGACTGCCGCTCGGTGGTCACCGTGATCGTGATCAGGCTTTCGTAGTCGCTCTGCGCTGCGCGGACGACCTCGTCCACCACCATGCCGCGCTCCTTGGCGACGACCGGCGCGGACAC
>JBQCIZ010000357.1:0-2966 GCA_051953235.1 Nitrobacter sp.
TCATCACCTTGCGACAAATTCCCGCCGCATTGATGGTTGAGCCTTCCCTCATCGTATTCGTTACGTGGGGACACATGCAGGCGAATACTTTCTTGGGGTGTTCTGCGTAAAAACCGAGGAGTCATCGCGCCGTTTTCGGCAACGATGACTCTTGTTCCGAGTGCGGTCGTGCGCGTCGTCAGGCGTACGAACCATGGATGGAGGGCAGCGCCATGAACGACGCAACCAGAAAGACGGCCTCCACGGTATTTGCCCAGACGATGGCTGTTGCCGCCATGCTGATGATCGCCGCGGTCATCGTCTTCATGCGTTGACGTTCGGTGGCCCTTTCGCTTATCGCAACGGCGATGACAATGGGTCATCTATCCGCCTTTCGAAAATGCGGAACGAGCCGATCGGTGAATCGCTCGAACTGCGCCATCACGGCATCGCCGATAGCGAGATCGCGGTCGCCGTGCGCCATCATGCGAAAGCCTTCATCCGCATCGACGAGAACGATGTTGTAGGGCACATGCGCCCGCGTTTCCGGTGTCGCCGCGCGCATCACCAGTGAGGTCGCGTGGACCCTGCCCTTGCCGCTGGCTTGTTTGAGTGCCGGGCCGGCTGCGCCGCAAGCGTCGCAAAACGCCTTGCGGAAATACTGCACGTGACCGCAAGCTGCACAGTGCTGATAGAGGATCGCGGGTTCGCCGCCGGTCCAGTCCTGCGTGCCACTCATCGCACCCGCTCCAGAAACATGCTGACGTGCGACGACAACACGCCGCCGTCCCCATGCAGCAGCGCGACCGGAATATCGCGCGGCACCTGACGTATCCCCGCGCGTCCCGTCATCTGCAAATGGGTTTCGACCACATGAGCCATCGCGCCGCCGACGCCGCAATGGCCGTAGCTGAGCAACCCGCCGTGGGTGTTGAGCGGCATCGCGCCAGCGCGACCGAAATAGCCGTCGCGCACCATAGCAGCCGCCTCGCCGCGCCCCGAAAGGCCGAGCTCTTCGATCAGCATGGCGAGCGTAATGGTAAAGCTGTCGTAGATGCCGGCATAGCGCACATCGCTAATATCCATGCCTGACGCTGCCTTGGCACGGCCGAGCGAAATCGCGGCGCCCATCTCGTCGAACGCCGGGATCATCGTGACATGCTGATGGGTGTGCGCCTGCGCGCAACCGGCAATGCGAACAGCCGTATCGCCGGTGGGCTCGCGGCTGACGACGAACGCCGCGCCGCCGTCGGATACCGGACAGCAATCGAGCAGCTTCAGCGGCGACGCCACCGGCTTCGAGGCCATGACATCGGCGACCGTGATCGGGTCGTGAAACTGCGCGCCAGGATGCGTGGCCGCATGCGCGCGCATCAGCACGGCGAACTCGGCCAGATCCTCCTCGGTGACGCCGAATTGATGCATGTAGCGCGAGGCGACGAGACCGTAATAAGCGGGAATGGTGGGCCCGAGCGGCACCTCGTAGTCGGGATGACCGACCTGAGCCAGCGCCTGGATCGCCGCATCGCGGCTTTGCCCGGTCAACCGATTCTCGCCGCCGACCACCAGCACGTGCCGCGCCAGTCCGGCATCGGCCACGTGATGCGCCAGCATCATCATCGCCATGCCGGTGGCGCCGCCGACCTGCACCGCGTGGCAATAGGCGGGCTTGATGCCGAAGTGTTCGGCGAACACGGTCGCCAGCATGATGTGCGGCATCGTCGTCGAATAGCCGCAGAGAATGCCGTCGATCTCGCCGCGCGCGAGTCCTGCGTCGGCGATGGCGAGGCTCGCGGCTTCGCTCATCAGATCGAGCGTCGATTTGCCTTCGTGCCGGCCATAGGCGGTCAATCCAACACCCGTGACGAAGCTCATGGCCTCGTCCTCAATACGACTTCGGCAAGCCGAGCACCTTCTCGGCGATGAAGCTGAGAATGAGCTGCGGGCTGATCGGCGCGATGCGCGGGATCATGACCTCGCGCAGGTATCGCTCGACATGGAACTCCTTGGCGTAACCAAAACCGCCGTGGGTCATGACAGCCTGCTCGCAGGCCTGAAAACCCGCTTCCGCCGCAAGATATTTTGCCGCGTTGGCGGCCGGTCCGCACGGCAGACCTTGATCGTACTGCCAGCCGGCCGACATCGTCATCAGCCACGCCGCCTCGAGCTCCATCCAGTTCTTGGCCAGCGGATGCTGGATCCCCTGGTTCATGCCGATCGGGCGATTGAACACGATGCGGCTCTTGGCGTAGGCGGCCGCGCGCGACAGCGCCAGATGGCCGAGGCCGACCGCTTCCGCCGCGATCAGGATGCGCTCCGGATTCATGCCGTGCAGGATGTATTCGAAGCCACGCCCCTCCTCCCCGATCCTGTCCTCGACCGGAATTTCGAAATCCGCGAAGAACAGCTCGTTGGAGTCGACCGGCTTGCGGCCCATCTTCTCGATCTCGTGCACGGCGATACGCTTGCGATCGAAGTCGGTGTAGAACAGACTCAAGCCCCGCGTCGGCGTCTTGACCTCCTCGAGCGGCGTGGTGCGCGCCAGCAGCAGAATCTTTTCCGCGACCTGCGCGGTCGATATCCAGACCTTCTGCCCGTTGACGACATACCTGTCGCCCTGCCGCACCGCGCGGGTCTTGAGCTGCGTGGTGTTGAGGCCGGTGTTGGGCTCGGTGACGGCGAAGCAGGCGCGCTCCTTGCCCGAGACCACCGGCGGCAGCATCCGCTCGCACTGTTTCGGGGTGCCGAACACAACGACAGGATTGAGGCCGAACACATTCATGTGCACCGCCGACGCACCGGACATGCCCGCGCCGGATTCGGAAATGGTGCGCATCATGATCGCAGCGTCGGTGATGCCGAGGCCGGAGCCGCCGTATTCTTCCGGAATGCAGATGCCAAGCCAACCCGCATCGGCCATCGCCTTGTGAAAGTCCTGCGGGAAACCGCCTTCCTTGTCCTTCTTCAGCCAGTAGGCGTCGTCGAAT
>JBQCIZ010000358.1:0-2108 GCA_051953235.1 Nitrobacter sp.
GATCTCGACGTCCGGCCGCTTGCTGCGGATGGTTTCGACATCGGTCAGGGGAATGCCGGTATCCTTCTCGCCGAAATGCAGCATGGTCGGCACCTTCGGCTTGTCGTCGGCAAAACGCGCAATGACGCCGCCATAGTAGCCAACGGCCGCGCTCAGGCCTGACAGTTTTGTCGCGGCAGCGTAGGCCACGCTGCCACCGAGGCAGAAGCCGACGATGCCGACCGGTCCTACGTCCTTCACCGCATCGATCGCAGCCTGTGTGTCGCGCAGCATCGCCGGCCAATCCGGGTTGGCAATGAATTTTCGCGCGACAGCGACTTCGTCAGGCGAATAGCCCGATTGGAAATTGCGCTCGCTCCGATCGAAGATCGACGGCGCGATGGCGACATAGCCTTTTGCCGCGTATCGGTCGCACACCGCACGGATGTGATGATTGACGCCGAAAATCTCCTGGATCACGACGATCGCGGCTTTGGGCGCCGTCGCGGGATCGGCGCGGTACGCGCCAAGCTGAAAGCCGTCCGAAGCGGTCAGGGTCAGGTCTTTTCCCACGTCATTCACTCCTCGAGTTGTGCAAGGCGCGGATGTGAATCGATCATCCGCAAGTCGCCGGTCTTTTTGAAAGCAGTTCGGGCACCCGGTCTACTGCCACATCCAGTTGCGGCCCCAGTCGCCCTTCCAGCCCGCAAGGCGGCCCCGGCGGAATTGCAGATAGAGCCGGTCCTTGCGGTTGAAGAACCCGCTGCCGCCATAGGTTCGGAACGCCAGGAAGATTTCATTGCCGGGGCGTCCGCTGACGTAGTTCAAGGGCACGCCGAGCGCGGCCGCCGCCGTGGCCTCGTCCATTCCGAATGCCAGCGGCGTGTTGTTCGACAGCGTTGTCGTAAACGGCGGCGAATGCGGGGGAGCGGTGGCTGGTTGCGCATGGCCCGATGCGGCGCCTGCAAGGAATGCGGCGAGGCCGGCCAGGATCAAGGTCAATGGCTGCCGGTTCATGCTGATGCCCTCGCGTCGAGATGATCGAGAAACGGCGTCACTGCCTCGATGAAAGCCTCGGGCTGATCGATGTTGACGGCGTGTCCCGCCGCCGGAATGACGACTTTCTGCGCGCCGGGAATTTTCGCCGCCATGTAGTCGGATGCCGCCAGGAACGGCGTATCGTCGGCGCCGACCACCACGAGCGACGGCACCTTGATGTGAGGAAGCAGTTCGATCACGCGTGCGTCGCGCTGGGTCAGCATCCCGCGCGCAGCCAGGGTCAGGCCATTGGCGTCGCGATGGCTGACCGTCGAGCGTTCGCGGCTGGCGCTTTTCAGCGCAGCCAGCCCTTCGCGCTCGAACCGGTCGCCGGTGTCGTGGGCGCGCTTGTTCCAGACTGCGCGCGCATCGTCTTTCTTGAAGCCCGGGCCGGTATCGATAATGAGCAGTGCGCGAACCCGCTCTGGATGCGCGCGATAAAATGCAAGCGACATATACCCGCCGAGTGAGAGCCCGCCCACGATAGCGCGCTCTGCGCCAATATGGTCCAGCAGCGCCGCCATATCTTCCACGGTCAGATCTTCGCTGTAGGCAGAGGGATCACTGGGATAGTCGGACTGCCCGTGGCCGCGCATGTCCCACAGCACCAGCGTATGACGTTTTGCGAGCGCGTCGATCTGCCCGGTCCACATCGCCGAGGTCGAGGAATAGCCATGCGTCAGCAGCAGCGCCGGCCCGCTGCCGAGGACCTCGTAGTGGATATTGACACCATTGCGGTCGAGCTTGGGCATTGGCGGCCTTCCCGAAATTCAGTCAGCACTTGTGACCATTGTAACGTGCAGGTTCGGCGGCGCGGAAGAATTCGCGATTGGCTTTCTCGTGCGTTGGTTTCATCTGCCGAACTGCCATCACCAGGCCGTCGCATCGCACAAATCCGCAACGTGGAATTCGACGGTCGCTGCTGACCGAGGTCAAGTTTGACCGATTCTAATTTCGATTGCCTTCGGATGACAAGGCGCTCATTCTTCCGTCCAGGCCGACATCGACCCGGTGGGTGTCGGACCGGTTGCCCACACGTGAGTTGCCGCCGTAAGCGGCTTCATCCACCGGAGGGGAAGAAACGATGGCTA
>JBQCIZ010000359.1:0-7064 GCA_051953235.1 Nitrobacter sp.
TTGTCGGTGATGGCATAGACGTTGCCAAGCCCGAACGAACCGACGAACAGCGTGCCCTTGTCGCCCCACGCCATCTGGCGCGCGGCGAGCACGCCGGGAGCATAGAGCTCGATCTTGAATCCGGGCGGCAGCTTGATCTTCTTCAGCGCTGCGTTGATCTCCGTTTCCGACATGCCGGTCGGCGGCCCGGACGGCGGTGCGAGGCCCTTCTGGGCTTCGGTTTCGTCGCCGAGGAACCAGTCATCCGGCGGATGCTGCCAGAAATCCTTGTTGCCGGACTCGTAATGTTTGAGTCCCTGTTGTTGCGCGCTCACCTGCGTGGTGGTGCCCACCATCGCGAGGATCGCCGCGCATGCAAGAATGGATTGTTTGAATGCGGATGTCATCGCGTCACTCCCTATCCAGCCAGCGAACGGCTGCAACTTGATTATTTTTCGAGGCGTTGAGAGGCGAAGTCGAGGTCTGCTGCTTGATCAGACCTGCCAAAGCCTAGCACATCTGTTCCGCGAGAGAAGTGCGCACTGCGCGGCCGACGCGCTGAAGACGCCCGCGCAAAATTCTTTCACAACAGTTTGATGATAGCCGTCATTTTGCGTTGCATGCCGGCATCGTGCGTCGCACAATTGGAGCCGACTGGTTCATTTACGTTTGACGACCAGTTTGGCGGCGCCCTGATTGTTGCGATAAAGCAGGTCGTAGAGTCCGGGGATACCTACGACAGCATCGTTGACGAACACGAACAGTTCGCCATCGCGTGTTGGCTTGATAGCGGCTTCGAGGGTGGAGTCATCCGGATCGGGCTCGAGAAATCTTTCCTCGCCGCCGACACGCCCGTAGCGCAGCACGACGCGGAACCAGTCTTCGGTCAGTTCGCGCCGCAACGGCAAGCCGAGGCTCAGCAGAATGCGGTGATACCAGAGCGGTGGATCTTTCGCGGAGAAGCCTCCGAGTGCAACGGGGACGCCGCTGTCGGTCCAGGCAGCGACAGGTTCGACCTTCACGGAATACGACTTGCCGCGTTCGAGCAGAACCCCGGTGGGTTTGCAGAGATCGGACGTCTTGAAAACGACCGACGCCGTATCGCCCGCCGCATCAAGCAGCTTTGGCGCGGGGATGGCGGGATCGGTGCTGCCGTCATCGCAGGTGAAGCCCGCGACGTCCTGCACATTGTACGCGAAATGGCTGGCAAGGCTGATACCGGCATACGCAAAGAACAGCGCGAAGAAAGCGGGCGCGATCGTCCGCTTGATCGCCTCTCGCGTCGCGACATAAATCGCGTTGGTGCGCAGCCTGTAGATAAGACCGCCGGGTAACCCGGCCGGTGCCGATGGTGCGCCGTTCCAGATTTCGCCCATGCGATTGGAAATGCGCGACGCGATCCGCGTTCCCCAGACCATCAGCACGATGACAAGCACCGACAGCGCGATGAACCAGCCCGGCGCGCGGGCAAATCCATTGACCCAGGTCTTGGCGAAGCCGGGCAAAAATCCGCCGACGAAACGGATGATGTCCGACACCCAGCGGATCGGACTATAGAACTCGTCCACCCGCCGTGCGCCGCTGACCAGCGGAAACACGATCAGCCAGAGCGTTGCGCCGACGGTCGCGAAATAGACCAGACGGCGTTTCCAGATCTCGTTCCAGAGATGCTCCTGGGATTCGGCGCGCGCGGCCGCCATGGCGTCGGTCTCGAAGCCATACTGATCCGGCGTCAGGATCGCGCCCTCGTCGGTCACTACATCGTAGACGGCCGGCAGGCCCAACGGAGCATAGGCGTGGGCGCGATTTCCGATCCTCTTGAACGCGCTCTCGTGAATCTTCGGACGCGCCACAAAAACGGCGTCGCCGCGCTTGCGGGAAAAGATCTCGTTGCAGAGCTCCGCCAGCTTGCGCGGACCGTAGCGATAGTAACTGCCGAGCCCGGCCCGCGAGTCATACAGGCGCCCGTCCTTGTCGCGCCGTGAGATCGCATTCTTGAAGGTGTCGGGGTCGGCCGGTGGCCGGCCCTGATCCGACTTGAAAATCAGTCCGCACCGCTGCGCCTCGGTGATCATCCAGACGAACGGGACATAAGCCAAGGAGTCGTCGGGATATCCGCCGCCGACATTGGAATGCACACCGGCAAACCACACCTGGCTGATCTGTTCGTTCCTAATGAAACGCTTTGCATCGGGATCAAATGGCTCCGGCGGGCTCGTGCGCTCATCCCACAGCTCGGGATGAAAGGTGGTGCGCTCCTCATCGAGCGCGAGCGCCTGACATGCCCGCGCGACGCGCCCCCGATTGAGCGCGTGATCAGGCAGTTCGAGCGGCACGATGAATTTGCTGACGCCGCGTGTCATCTCGTCGAGCGGCAAGCCGTAAGCTGCGACCGTATCCCAGACACCGAGGAAGCGGATGCGCCTGAGCTGACGGTTATTCCGCTTGTCGTAGTCCTTGCGCAGAAACCAGTCGCGGATGGTGCGGAAGATATCCTCGACGCGCCAGATGGTGTGAAAGCGTTCGCGGCGATACTGCCGGTAAGCCTGATGCGCTCTCCGACCGAGTTCGGCCTCATTGTCGGCGACGACGAGCCCCTGATTGAGCATCAGGCCCGCGACGATGCGAATCGTGAATCCGCCGCGGCTGAAACCGAAGCCGAAGATCTCGTCATCCTCGGTGCGGACGTTGCGGCAGGCAAATTTGTAGATCTCGATGACGTTGCGCTTGAGGCCGAAGCCAAATGCGCCGCCGAGAATGGCGAGCGGCTTGAAAGACGAGGTGCCGACGCCGTCGTCGTAGAATGCCACCTGATCGGAGCCTGAAAGATCGAGCGCCTCGAACGTGCGCCATACGTTGGTGCGCCAGACCTTCGCCGCGGAGTTGCCCGTGCCATCCGACAGCAGAACGATGTTCCGGCCCATTGGGATGCCCCCGGAATGACGCCATGCAGCGCTTCTGCGCCATCTCGTTGTCGCGGTCCGTCCAGAGCATGCCGGACGCCTGAGGAGGATCAGGCGTCAGCATCGCGGCAAAATTCGGCCGGCTGCGGCCCTGCCGGCAAAGGCACGCGCCAAACAACAAAGCCGCCATGCGGCGGCTTGTCGTTAAGTTATTGTTTCGCCAAGAAGAAAAATCTGGAGCGGGCGAAGGGATTCGAACCCTCGACCCCGACCTTGGCAAGGTCGTGCTCTACCCCTGAGCTACACCCGCATCCGAGATGTCCGGTAGGCCGCAGCCCCCGGTCGGCAGTCGTATGCCAAATGCGGCCTGTGAATGCAACAGCCAGTCTGCTGCGAAGCCATCGAACCTCTGGGCCTCAAAAGCCCCTGCGGACCGAATTAGGGCTCGATTGCCGGAATAATGACCGAACGGGCCTTTCGCTTGCCAATTCTCCGTCAATCGCTTCGGGTAAAGGCTCGCTTCCACGGACCCAGAATGTCGTCGGCATCCTCCCAGTCGGTCATGTCTTCCAGCGGCCGGTACATGGCGAACGGGCGCACCTCGCTGACATAATAGTCCACCATCCCATCCGGCCGGGTTCGGCCACTATCATAGCCGTTCCAGTGCACGATCTGGCCGAGCGGCCGCCGGTAGCGCAGGTTCACATCCTTTTCCGGGTAGCCCACGGGAATGGTCCCGACCGCCTCCATGTAGTCGGGATAACCGAGCACCGCCGCCAGTTCGCGATTTGTGGTGTCCTCCCCGCCGCCGGACAGCCAGGCGGAGGTCAGCCCGCAGGCGGTGACCGCGAGCTGGATGTTCTGGATCACGGCCCCCAGCGAAGCGAGATAGATGCGCTCGTTGTTGGCGGCATATTCACCGGCCCATTCCGCTGTGGTGGCCTGCGGAAAGCAGGCCTTCCAGCGGGGATCGCCGAGCACGATGAAAATGGCGACGGTGTTGGCGAGATAGGTTTTCTTGACCGCCGGGAAGCCCTTGGCGTGGTCGACCAGCCGCTGCGACTGGTGCAGGAACACGTCGAGCACCGCCTGCTTCCTGGCGGGGTCGTCGACGATGACGAGATCCCACGGCTGGGCGTTGGCGCCCGTCGGACCCCAGCGGCCGGCCTCGGCGATCCGCAACAGCACGGACCGATCGACCGTCTTGCCCTTCTCGAAGCGCCGCACGCTGCGCCGGCGGCGGACCACCTCCATCAGATCGTCATAGTGAAACGCGGTTCCTTCGTCCGGCGCCGACATACCTTGTCCCTCCCCGTCGTCCCGGTGTGGCCGCGACCCGCGCTGACTACCGGATTTTCCTGAAACTCACCGAGGATGCGTCGCCGGGCTCACCTGCGCAAGAATCAGGTGGTCGCGGGCAACGATCGGGTTCCCGCGATTGCAAAACCGGCGCAGGACCGCCATTTAGTGTTCCGAATCCGAAGTTCGCCGCAGTCCGCAACTCCCCTTGTCGCGAACCTTCGAACCACCCCGAAAGGGACTGGCCGTGCTAACATTCGGCCTCTCCCGAGAGACATCAGGCGAGGATCACGTGACCATCATCGAGCAGGGCAGCGGACCGGCACCGCAGGCGCCGTCCGATCTCATCAAGGAAACCACGACCCAGGCGTTCATGAAGGACGTCATCGAGGAATCGAAGCGCCAACCGGTGCTGATCGACTTCTGGGCGCCGTGGTGCGGCCCCTGCAAGCAGCTCACCCCCACACTGGAAAAGGCCGTCCTTGCCGCCAAGGGCAAGGTCAAGCTGGTCAAGATGAACATCGACGACCACCCGGCGATCCCGGGCCAGATGGGCATCCAATCGATCCCCGCCGTGATCGCCTTCGTCAACGGCCAGCCAGCCGACGGCTTCATGGGCGCGGTGCCCGAGAGCCAGGTCAATGCCTTCATCGACAAGCTGACCCAGGGCGTAACGGCTCCCGGCGAGCCGAATATCGCGGAAATCCTGCAGGAAGCCGAAGCCGCCATTACTGCCGGCGATCCGGCCACCGCGGCTTCGATCTATGCCGAAATTCTCGGTTTCGATTCGGCGAACATCCCGGCCATCGCCGGGCTTGCACGCTGCTATGCGACGACGGGCGCGCTCGATCAGGCCAAGCAGACTCTCGCACTGGTGCCGGAATCCAAACGCAACGATGCCGCGGTCAAGACCGTGCAGACGATGATCGATCTTGCCGAGCAGGCGAGTTCGCTCGGTCCGGTCGCCGAGCTTGAACAGAAAGTCGCCGCAAATCCGCTCGATCATCAGGCGAGGTTCGATCTTGCCACCGCATTGAACGCCGCCGGCAAGCGCAGCGAGGCGACAAACCACCTGCTCGAGATCATCAAGCGCGACCGCAAGTGGAATGACGATGGCGCGCGCAAACAGCTCGTGCAGTTCTTCGAGGCATGGGGCGGCGCGGACGATGCAACCATCGAGGGACGCAAGCGGCTGTCGACGATCCTGTTCTCCTGATCTGAGGCGCCAGACCAACACCGGATCCGCCCATGCCGATCAATGCCAGCTATCGCGGACCCGGTGACCTCCCCGAGGTGATCCCCGTCTTTCCGCTGCCGGGCGCATTGCTGCTGCCGCGTGGACAGATGCCGTTGAATATCTTCGAGCCGCGCTATCTCGCGATGGTCGATGACGCATTTCGCGACGGTCATCGCCTGATCGGCATGATCCAGCCGGACGCTACGCATTCCGCGAGCGACGCCAAGCCGACGTTGTTCGGCGTCGGCTGCGTCGGCCGCATCACCCAACTCGCCGAGTCCGGCGATGGCCGCTACATCCTCGAGCTCACCGGGGTTGCGCGCTTCAAGGTGACGGACGAACTGACGGTGCTGACGCCGTACCGCCAGTGCAAGGTCGATTTCTTCGCCTTCACCGACGACTTTACCGCCCGCAAGGGCGAAGAGGACGTTGATCGCAAGCGGTTGCTGGAAGTACTGGCCGAATTCCTCAAGGTCAATCGCTTGAAGGTCGACTGGGACGGCATCGAGGCCGCGCCGAACGAGGCGCTTGTCAACGCGCTGGCGATGATGTCGCCTTACGGACCGCCGGAAAAGCAGGCAATGCTGGAAGCGCCGGACCTGAAGACCCGCGCGGAAATCCTGATCGCGGTCACTGAAATGGATCTCGCCAAAAAGCGCACCAGCGGCGATCCCGGATTGCAGTAGACCCGATCGGCCTTCGGATCATGCTGCCGTGACCGCATCAAGCTCCCGATCGAGCCAGTCGTGCCATGAGAGCGTCCCGCGCACGCCCTCGCTTCCGATAAATCCCATCCGGCGGCCCAGACGCTCGGGCAGCGGCACAACGGCGCGATGGAGATGCCGCGCGTTCTGATACTGGCGCGCGAGTTCGATGCAACTCAGATCGTCGGGACCACCGATGTCGGCGCGCTTGCCGCGCGCCCCATCGAATGCGCATCGCACAAGGTAATCAGCGACATCGGCGGTATCGACCGGATTGAACCGCGTTTTCGGCAGCGGCCACGCCGGAAGCCGCACGATGCCTGCGAGCATCTTCTCGAACAGATAATAGAACGGCGTCGCGCGAACCACTGACCATGGCAGCGGAGAATTGCGAACCAGTTTTTCTCCCGCAAGCTTGACGCGCGCATAGGGAAGCATGGCCTCCTCCAGACCGACGATCGACACATGCAGGACATGCTGCACCGATGCATTCCTGCACGCGGCCAGCAATCGTTCCGTTCCCGCGACATCGACCGCGGACGGCGATCTAAAAAAGTCCAGCGGCCTCACACCGCCGCGCCGTGCGATCGGAGAATCGGTCGCGGCGCTGATGACGGTGTGCACGCCCTGCACGGCCGCCCGCAATCCCTCGCCGGTCGCAAGATCGCCGATGGCCCATTCGACCTGCAGCGCGGGATGCGGGGCGCGCGCGAACACCCGAACCTGATGTCCATCACGAACAAGCCGGGCGACGATATCGCGGCCGAGATGCCCGGTTCCTCCGGTAACAAGAACGAGCGGCATCCGAAACCTCCGTCGATTATTGCAAATTTTTCTGCGCCTGCGGTCAGGTCATGCGCGGCTCCATTGCGGCGAGCGGTTTTCAAGATTGGCCATCACCGCCTCGATGTTGTTGGCGGCTCCCAGCAACATGCCTTGTTC
>JBQCIZ010000360.1:0-2041 GCA_051953235.1 Nitrobacter sp.
CTCGGAACGCCTCAATTTTTGGCCTTTCGCGCGTTGACCGCCGAAACCGGGACCTTTAGGTTCCGCGCCCAAGCTCACAAGCAAGCTGATCCAGCCAAAGCTCAATACGAAAGAGGTTCGATGAAGGTTCTGGTGCCGGTAAAGCGGGTTGTCGATTACAACGTCAAAATCCGCGTCAAGGGTGACGGGTCGGGCGTTGAACTCGCCAACGTCAAGATGTCGATGAATCCGTTCGACGAAATCGCGGTCGAGGAAGCTCTCCGCCTGAAAGAGGCCGGCAAGGCGACCGAGGTCGTCGTGGTTTCCATCGGCCCGGCGCAGGCCACCGAAACGATCCGCACCGGTCTCGCCATGGGCGCGGACCGCGGCATTCTGGTCAAGGCCGACGGCCTCGTGGAACCGCTGGCGGTCGCCAAAATTCTCAAGGGCGTCGTCGACGAGGAAAAGCCCGGTCTCGTCATTCTCGGCAAGCAGGCCATAGACGACGATTCCAACCAGACCGGCCAGATGCTGGCGGCGCTGCTCGGATGGTCACAGGCGACCTTTGCATCGAAACTCGAGGTCGACGGTTCCGATTTCAAGGTGACGCGCGAAGTCGACGGCGGTTTGCAGACTGTGAAGCTCAAGGGACCGTCGATCGTCACCACCGACCTGCGCCTCAATGAGCCGCGCTACGCCAGCCTGCCGAACATCATGAAGGCGAAGAAGAAGCCGATCGCGGAAAAGACCACGACGGATTACGGCGTCGATATCGCGCCGCGCCTCGAAATCCTCAAAACAACCGAACCTCCGGGCCGCAAGGCCGGCGTCAAGGTCAAGGACGTCGCTGAACTCGTGTCCAAGCTCAAGAACGAAGCCGGAGTGATTTGATGACGACGTTGCTGATTGCCGAACACGACCACGCCTCGCTCAAGGATTCCACCAACAAGGCATTGACGGCCGCGGCCGCGCTCGGTGCCGATGTTCACGTGCTTGTCGCCGGTGGCGGTGAGGGGACGAAAGCCGCAGCCGACGCGGCGGCCAAGCTGGCGGGTGTCAAGAAAGTCCTTCTCGCCGAAGGCCCTGCCTTGGAGCACGATCTCGCCGAGCCGCTGGCCGCACTGATCGTCTCGCTGGCGCCGAACTACGATGCGTTCGTTGCGCCCGCGACCTCGCGCTTCAAGAATGTGATGCCGCGCGTTGCGGCGTTGCTGGACGTGATGCAGATCTCCGAGATCATCAAGGTCGTCGCGCCCGATACGTTCGAGCGGCCGATCTATGCGGGCAATGCGATCCAGACCGTGAAGTCGAAGGACGCCAAGAAGGTCATCACCGTGCGGACCTCCACGTTCCAGGCAACGGGCGATGGCGGCAGCGCATCGGTCGAGAATGCCGCCGCTGCGGCCGATCCGGGTCTGTCGAGCTTTGTCGGCGAGGAAGTCGCCAAGAGCGATCGTCCCGAACTGACCTCGGCGAAGATCATCGTCTCCGGCGGTCGCGCCATGCAGAGCCGCGACAACTTCACCAAGTACATCGAACCGCTGGCCGACAAGCTCGGCGCCGGCGTCGGTGCCTCGCGTGCCGCGGTGGATGCAGGCTACGCGCCGAACGACTGGCAGGTTGGACAGACCGGCAAGGTTGTGGCGCCGGAGCTTTATATCGCCATCGGCATCTCCGGTGCGATCCAGCATCTCGCCGGCATGAAGGACTCCAAGGTGATCGTCGCGATCAACAAGGATGAAGATGCACCTATCTTCCAGGTTGCCGATTACGGCCTGGTAGCCGATCTCTATCAGGCCGTGCCCGAACTGACCGCGGAACTCGGAAAGCTCGGAAAATAACGATGATTGGAAACATCGCCCGGATCATCCGACTCCGGGCGGTGTTTTTATGCAAGGGTGGCGGACCGCGGGACGCGCGGCAGCTCCGATGAGATGACAAGATGGCGGCAATGATCAGGAAAGTCGGCGTGATCGGGTCGGGCCAGATGGGCAACGGCATCGCGCATGTGACGGCTCTCGCCGGAATGAACGTGGTTCTCAACGACATTTCGGCCGATCGC
>JBQCIZ010000361.1:0-3887 GCA_051953235.1 Nitrobacter sp.
GGCATCATCATGAACGGCGTCACCGGGCGGATGGGGCTCAATCAGCATCTGATCCGCTCGATCGTCGCGATCCGCGAGTCCGGCGGCGTCCTGCTGTCGAATGGCGACCGCATGATGCCCGATCCGATTCTGGTCGGACGCGATGCGCGCAAGGTCGAACGTCTGGCCAAGCAGTTCAACGTGTCGCGCTGGACCACCGATCTCGACAAGGCGCTGGCGGACAAGACCGACACGATCTTCTTCGATGCCGCGACGACGCAGGCGCGGCCCGCATTGCTGACCAAGGCGATCAACGCCGGCAAGCACGTCTATTGCGAGAAGCCGATCGCGACCGGGCTCAAGGAGGCTGTCGACGTGGTCAAGCTCGCCAACGCCAAGGGCGTGAAGCACGGCACGGTGCAGGACAAGCTGTTCCTGCCGGGCCTGAAGAAGCTCGCGTTCCTGCGCGACTCCGGTTTCTTCGGGCGGATGCTGTCGGTACGCGGCGAGTTCGGCTACTGGGTGTTCGAGGGCGACTGGCAGGAGGCGCAGCGTCCGTCCTGGAATTACCGCAGCGAGGATGGCGGCGGCATCATCCTCGATATGGTCTGCCACTGGCGCTACGTGCTCGACAACCTGTTCGGTGAAGTCCAGAGCGTGAGCTGTCTCGGAACCACCGACATCCCCGAGCGTTGGGACGAGCGCAACAAGAAATACAAGGCGACCGCCGACGATTCCGCCTATGCGACGTTCCAGCTCAAGGGCGGCGTGATCGCGCACATCAATATGTCCTGGGTGACACGGGTCTATCGCGACGATCTCGTCACCTTCCAGGTCGACGGCACCCACGGCTCCGCCGTCGCCGGCTTGACGGACTGTATGATCCAGGCGCGGCAGGCGACGCCCCGGCCGGTGTGGAATCCCGACGAGAAGCGGCTGCACGATTTCTATGCCGACTGGCAGAAGCTGCCGGACAATGCCGTCTACGACAACGGCTTCAAGGAGCAGTGGGAGATGTTCATCCGCCACGTCTGCGAGGATGCGCCCTACAAGTTCACGCTGCTGGAAGGCGCCAAGGGCGTGCAGCTCGCGGAGTGCGCACTGCAGAGCTGGAAGGAACGGCGTTTCGTCGACGTTGCGCCGATCAAGGTCTGAGAGGGCCCGATCATGAACAAGCCTGTTTTGCCGATGTCGTCGCTGTCCATAAAGCTGCCGCGCGTCGACCGTTCGCTCGAGACCTATCGCCTCGCGGCGTCGCGGGTGTTTCCGTCGAAACTCGAGGGCACGCTGAACCGCGTCGCGTTCTCGGCGGCGCATGTGGTCGCCGATCCGCTTGCGGATAGCGATCCGTGGCTGACGGCCGCGATCGACTGGGACAGGACCATTGCCTTCCGTGAATATGTCTGGGGCCTTGGCCTCGGAGTCGCGGAGGCGATGGACACCGCGCAGCGCGGCATGGGGCTCGATTGGCCAACCTCGCTCGAATTGATCCAGCGCTCCGTGAGGGCTGCGAAGGCCAACGGCAATGCGCTGGTGTTCTCCGGTGCCGGCACCGATCATCTTCCGCCCGAGAACGCGAAATCGCTCGACGACGTGATCCGCGCCTATGAGGAGCAGATCGCCGCGGTGGAGAAGGCGGGCGGCCGCATCATCCTGATGGCGTCGCGCGCGCTGGCGAGAATCGGCCGCAGTGCCGACGATTACGCAAATGTCTACAACCGCGTGCTGTCGCAGGTGCGCGAGCCCGTCATCATCCACTGGCTCGGGGACATGTTCGATCCGGCGCTGGCGAACTACTGGGGCACGTCCAGCCTCGACACCGCGATGGACACGGCGGTCAGCATCATCAATGCCAACGCCGCGAAGGTCGATGGCGTCAAGGTCTCGCTGCTCGACAAGCAGCGCGAGATCGATATGCGTCGCCGTCTCGACAAGGCTGTCAAGATGTATACCGGCGACGATTTCAACTACGCGGAACTGATTGCTGGCGACGACAAAGGCTTTTCTCACGCGCTGCTCGGTATCTTCGACGCCATCGCGCCGGCCGCGTCCTACGCGCTGTCGCGGCTGGCGGCGGGGGATGAAAAAGGCTTCCACGACGTACTGGGGCCGACGGTGCCGCTGTCGCGCCATATCTTCAAGGCGCCGACCCGCTTCTACAAGACCGGCATCGTGTTCATGGCCTATCTCAACGGCCATCAGGATCACTTCACCATGGTGGGCGGGCAGGAAAGCACCCGTTCGACGCTGCATCTGGCTGAACTGTTCCGGCTTGCCGACAAGGCCGGCTTGCTCGCCAATCCGGAGCTCGCGACACAGCGCATGAGAACAGTTCTGGCTGCGCGCGGGATTGAAGGCTGATGCGCGATTTCTCGGGCGATCATCGCTGGCTGTCTCTGAACACGGCGACGCTCCGCAAGCAGGGCGACCTTGCGCAAATCGTCGATGCCTGCGCGCGGCACGGCATCCGCGCCATCGATCCGTGGCGCGATCAGGTCGCGTCGATCGGTCTCGATCGCGCGGTCAAGGTTGTGCGCGATGCGGGCCTCGAACTATCCGGCTATTGCCGCGGTGGCATGTTTACCGCTGACGACGTCCATCGGCAGGCGGCGCGGGACGACAACCGCCGCGCGGTGGACGAGGCAAAGGCGCTCGGGGCGCCGTGCATTGTGCTTGTTGTCGGCGGCCTGCCGCAATATTCGCGGCCGGGCAGCGCGCCATCGAAGAATATCGGCGCGGCGCATGCGCAGGTCGAGGAGGGCATCGCCGAACTGCTGGAGCATGCGAAGCAAGCCAGCATGCCGCTGGCGATCGAGCCGTTGCATCCGGCCTATGCGGCAGACCGCGCCTGCGTCAACACCATGCGGCAGGCGCTTGATATCTGCGACCGGCTCGATCCGTCACGGTCCGGCGCGGTCGGCGTCGCGCTCGACGTCTATCACGTCTGGTGGGATTTCGAGTTGCCGGCGCAGATCGCGCGCGCCGGTAAAAATCGTCTGCTTGCATTCCATGTCTGCGACTGGCTGGTGCCGACCAAGGACATCCTCAACGACCGCGGCATGATGGGCGATGGCGTCATCGACATCAAATCGGTACGTGCTGCGGTCGAGGCGCAGGGCTTTGCTGGTTATTCGGAGATCGAGATTTTTTCCGACGACTGGTGGGGTCGACCGATGGACGAAGTTGTTGCGACCTGCATCGCGCGGCATCGCACGGTGGTGTGAACCGGAGGCCGTCACCCTGAGGTGCGCGCTTGCGCGCCTCGAAGGGCGACGGCGATCCTTCGAGGCTCGCGACATTCGTCGCTCGCACCTCAGGATGACGCCGTCGCGTAAGCCAAACGCATGAGTTGATTCCGGACAGCCCCTTGGCGCATCCCGGAATGACGGAGAGATTTACAGAGCACACGGGATGCTGACGAATCCCCGAAACCGCGCGCGCAAGCTCCGGACCGGCGCACCGGAAATCCTGTAGCTCGGAAATCGCGCCAGGAATCGCGAGATCGCGATGGTGCCCTCGAGGCGCGCCAGCGCCATGCCGGCGCATTGATGTGGGCCGGTGATGAAGGCGAGGTGACGGTTCGGTGCGCGGCCGACGTCGAGCCGTTCGGGATCAGGGAATTGCGCGGGATCGCGATTGGCCGCGCCGATGCACAGCGTCACGAATGTGCCTGCGGGCATTGCAATGCCGCCGATCTCGACCGCCTCGGTGGTCATGCGGTTGCCGAGCTGATTGGAGCTCTCGAAGCGCAAAATTTCCTCGATCGCCGTCTTGATCAGCGAGGGGTCGTCGATCAGGCGCTGCTTCTGCTCTGGATTCTGCGACAGCGCCACCAGTCCGTTGCCGATCAGGTTGGTCGTGGTCTCGTGGCCGGCATTGAGCAGGAAGATGCAGTTGTGCAGCAGTTC
>JBQCIZ010000362.1:0-3677 GCA_051953235.1 Nitrobacter sp.
GGACGTCGACGACGCCACGCCGCAGCGGTTTCCGGCGCGCATCGTGCTGGACAACGTCAACGAGCCCGGCAGTCTTGCCCAGATCGCGACCGTGATCGCCGAGCACGATGGCAACATCGACAACATCAGCATGTCCAGGCGCTCGCCCGACTTCACGGAACTCACCATCGATCTCGAGGTCTACGACCTCAAGCATCTCAGCGCCATCATCGCGCAACTGCGCGCCAAGGCCGTCGTGGCGCGGGTCGAGCGGGTCAACGGCTGATGGATGACCGGCGGCTTTCTGTAGCGCATCGCCCTGATCCTCTGCCGAAGAACGAGGACGTGCGCTTTCATCGTTGATATCGTGAGCTAAATAAGAGTCGTCGATGCCCAATCTCTCCGCGATACGCCTTGGAATAAATGTCGATCACGTCGCGACGCTGCGTAACGCACGTGGCGGCGACAGGCCCGATCCCGTGCGTGCGGCACTGGCGGCGATCGAAGCGGGCGCCGACGGCATTACTGCGCATCTGCGCGAGGACCGCCGCCATATCCGCGACACCGACATGGCGCGGCTGAAGGCCGAAATCTCGAAACCGCTGAATTTCGAGATGGCGGCAACGGCGGAAATGCAGAAGATTGCGCTGGCGACCAAGCCGCATGCGGTGTGTCTCGTGCCGGAGCGGCGCGAGGAACTGACCACCGAGGGCGGCCTCGACGTGGTCGGCCAGCACAATGCGCTGGCTCCCTTTATTGCGGCACTGAACGATGCCGGCATCCGGGTGTCGCTGTTCATCTCCGCCGACGAACGCCAGATCGAGACGGCGGCAAAACTGCGCGCGCCGGTGATCGAGATTCACACCGGCGCCTGGTGTGACGCGATGGTCGATGGGCACAAGGACAAGGCGGATGCGGAATGGCGCCGTATCGTCAAAGGCGCGGCCTTCGCGAAGTCGGCGGGACTTGAGGTCCATGCCGGACACGGGCTGGACTATGCGACCGCCGAAACCATCGCGGCGCTGCCCGAGATCGTCGAACTCAATATCGGGTACTTCATGATCGGCGAGGCGCTGTTCGTCGGTATCCCGGAGACCGTTCGCGCCATGCGCGCCGCCATGGACCGAGGCCGCGCGACCTTGAGGGCGCGCACGGCATGATCATCGGCATCGGCTCCGACCTGATCGACATCCGCCGCGTTGCCAAGGTGATTGAGCGTCATGGCGATCGGTTCATCGACCGCATCTTCACCGACGTGGAGCGGGCGAAGGCCGAACGGCGAGCCAAGAGCGAAAAGATGGTGGTAGCGACCTATGCGAAGCGCTTCGCGGCCAAGGAAGCCTGCTCCAAGGCGCTTGGGACCGGCATCCGGCGCGGCGTGTGGTGGCGGGACATGGGTGTGGTCAACTTGCCGGGCGGCCGGCCGTCGATGACGCTGACGGGCGGCGCCCTGAAGCGGCTGGAGGCGCTGACGCCGGAAGGGTATGAGGCGCGGATCGACCTCAGCATTACCGACGACTGGCCGTTGGCGCAGGCCTTCGTCATCATTTCGGCGGTTCTTCACGGCAAGTCCTGACCGCTCGGCGCGGGTCGCAATCGCACTCCTAGCAAACTAAAAATCACTGGTTTGTCATGGGATTAGCAAGTTTTTGCGACGCGCTTGATTGCGCGTTTGCGAACAACGGTCTAAAACGCCGCAGGGTGCTTCGTCTGAATCGGGACACGGGAGCGAAATCGGCAGGAACCTTCAGCGGTTGGTGCGGGAATTCGTTCTAAATACCGGAATAATTGGCGTTTTTTAGTGAAGTCGCGGACTTCGCTGTAAGACGCTCTGCCATCGCCTCCGGCGGCGGCGATGGACATGGGAAAGCGATGAGCGTGACATCCGGGACCAAAACTGAAAGCAGCGTCGGCGAGACCATTCGCGTTGTCATCCACGCTCTCATCATCGCCCTGGTGATCCGCACCTTCCTCTTTCAGCCCTTCAACATCCCGTCAGGGTCGATGAAAGCCACGCTGCTTGTCGGTGACTACCTGTTCGTCTCGAAATACTCCTACGGCTACACCCACTATTCCATCCCGTTCTCGCCGCCGCTGTTCTCGGGGCGCATCTTCGGCTCCGAGCCGAACCGCGGCGATGTCGTCGTGTTCCGTCTGCCGAAGGACGACACCACCGACTACATCAAGCGCGTGATTGGTCTGCCGGGCGACCGGATCCAGATGAAGGAGGGCCTGCTCTACATCAACGACAAGCCGGTGCAGCGCGAGCGGCTGCCGGATTTCGTCGGCGAAGACCCTTGCGGCTCCGATGCGACGGCCCGGGTCAAGCAGTGGCGGGAGACGTTGCCCAATGGGGTGACCTACAAGACGCTGGATTGCGTCGATAATGGCTTCTACGACAATACCAACGTCTACACCGTGCCGCCCGGCCACTTCTTCATGATGGGCGATAACCGTGACAACTCGACCGATAGCCGCGTGCTCTCGGCGGTCGGCTATGTGCCGTTCGAGAACCTGATCGGCCGAGCCCAGATGATCTTCTTCTCGATTGCCGAAGGCGAGCATGCCTGGCAATTCTGGCGCTGGCCGGTGGCGGTGCGCTGGAATCGCATATTCTCCATCGTGCGATGATCGACGAATCGGCTGATATCAAGCCAGCCCCGACCTCCGACGATGCGCTTGTGTCCGCAGGCGCCGAATCCGTTGCGCCTGCGCCGAAGAAAAAGCGCGCCCGCACTAGCGCGAAGGCTGTCATGGCCGCGATCGAGCAGCGGCTGGGCCACAAGTTTTCCGATATGTCGCTGCTGACCACGGCGTTTACCCACGTCTCGGCGCTGAAATCGCGCGGTCGCGGCGACAGTTACCAGCGTCTCGAATTCCTTGGCGACCATGTGCTCGGTCTCGTGGTTTCCGACATGCTCTACCGTGCGTTCCCGAAGGCGGACGAGGGCGAACTGTCGAAGCGGCTCGCCGATCTCGTGCGCAAGGAAACCTGCATCGATGTCGCCAAATCCCTTGACCTGCTCGAGGGCATCAAGCTCGGCGCGGTGGGCGCCGGTGCCGGTGCCCGGCTGCGCTCGTCGGTGCTTGGCGATATCTGCGAGGCGGTGATCGGCGCGGTCTACCTCGACGGCGGCTATGCGGCCGCCGCCGCGTTTGTCGAGCGCAACTGGCTTGAACGGATGCGCAAGCCTGTGCGGCCGCTGCGCGATCCCAAAACCGTGCTGCAGGAGTGGGCGCAGGGCAAGGGTTTGCCAACGCCGGTCTACCGCGAGGTGGAGCGCACCGGACCGCATCACGATCCGCGCTTCCGCGTCGCTGTCGAATTGCCTGGCCTCGACGTGTCCGAAGGCGTGGGCGGCAGCAAGCGTGCGGCGGAGAAGGCTGCGGCATCCGCCATGATCGCCCGCGAAGGTGTGAAGTGACCGAGCCCGGCGCGATGGCGGCAACGCGATGCGGCTTCGTCGCCCTGATTGGCGCGCCGAATGTCGGCAAGTCCACGCTGGTCAATGCGCTGGTCGGCTCGAAGGTCACGATCGTTTCGCGCAAGGTGCAGACCACGCGTGCGCTGATCCGCGGCATCGTCATCGAGAACAACGCGCAGATCATCCTTGTCGATACCCCCGGTATCTTCGCGCCCAAACGGCGGCTTGACCGCGCCATGGTCTCGACCGCATGGAGCGGGGCGCATGATGCCG
>JBQCIZ010000363.1:0-3744 GCA_051953235.1 Nitrobacter sp.
TCCGAAATTCTCGCCGGACAATGGCGCAGCGACTATTACGGCTTCGATCAGGTCGGATTCGAGATCGGCGGATCGACCGCGGGCCTGATCGGCTACGGCGCGGTCGGCCGGCTGGTCGCGCGCATGCTCAGGGGTTTTGGCGCAAAAGTTCTGGTCTTCGATCCCTTCGCGGCGATCGATCCGGCCGATGGCGTCATTCAGGAGAACGATCTGAATCGCTTGCTGGCGGAATCACGAATCGTCTCGATCCATGCCCGCCTCACCAAGGAAACACGCGGCATGATCGGAGCGGCGCAAATCGCGACGATGCTGCGTGGCAGCGTGCTGGTCAACGCGGCGCGCGGCGCCCTGCTCGACTACGACGCCGCCTGCGATGCGCTCGAAAGCGGACAGCTTGCCGCCGCCGCGTTCGACGTTTTCCCCGAAGAACCGCTACCCGCGCAATCGCGCCTGCGCACCGCTCCGAACGTCGTCATGACGCCGCATCTCGCCGGCGCGACCAAAGAGACCGCGCTGCGCGCCGCCAGCATCGCCGCGAGCCAGGTCGCCGCCTACCTCGCAGGGCAACCGCTCCCCTTTCGCATCGGCGTGTAGACGCCGGCCAACAACCCGACAGGATCAACCATGAACATTATCCTCGTCCTTATCGACAGCCTCAATCGGCATCAGATGAATGCCTACAAGGATAGCTGGATCAAGACGCCGCATATCGATGCCTTCGCTGCGAAGTCGTTTCGGTTCGACAATCACTTTGTCGGCAGCCTGCCCTGCATGCCGGCCCGGCGCGAAATCTTCTCGGGCCAGAAGGAGATGATGTGGCGGCCATGGGGACCACTCGAGCCGTCGGATATTCCACTGCCGCATCTGCTCGCGGATGCCGGACTGACCACGGCGCTCGTCACCGATCACTACCACTACTGGGAAGAGCCCGCGAACGGCTACCTGCAGACTTATCAGAGCGTGCACCTGGTGCGCGGCCACGAGATCGATTTCTGGAATCCGCCGCTGCCAGCCGATGAGCCGCTGCCGGCCTTCGCGCAGGCGATCGATAACTGGCGTCCCGGCTACGGCCGCCGCTATTACGCCAACGTCAAGGATTTCAAGCGCGAGGAAGACTTCTTTCCGGCAAAAGTGTTTTCCGGCGCGGCGGAGTGGCTGCGCCGCAATGACCGCAACCGGCCGTTCTTCCTGCATGTGGAATCGTTCGACGTACACGAGCCGTTCCACGTGCCCGAGCCCTATTTCTCCATGTACAACAAGGAAACCGGCACCGACGACTTCACGGTCTGGCCGCCGTATCAGGACGCCAAGAAGCAAGCGGCCTATTTCGCCAAGGCGAGCGAGAAGGAACTCAACTTCGTCCGCTCGCAGTATGCCGGCAAGATGACTATGGTCGACAAATGGTTCGGGCACCTGATGGCCGAACTCGATCGGCAAAATCTGTGGAAGGATACGATGGTAATCGTGACCACCGACCACGGCCATGATCTCGGCGAGCGCAAGGCGTTCGGCAAAAGCTATCCGCACTATGACAGCCATGCCAATATTCCGCTGTTCGTGTGGCATCCGGATTTTGCCGACAAAACCCGGAAAGTGACCGGCCTCACCCAGACCGTTGACCTTTATGCCACCGTGCTCGAAGCCGCCGGCAGCAAGCCACTCAAGGACACTCATAGCCGGAGCTGGATGCCGCTACTCAAAGGCGACGAGTCCATTCGCTCCGCGCTGACCTACGGAACTTTCGGACAAGGCATCTGCATCACCGATGGCGACTGGAGCCTGTTCAAGTCGCCGGTCGATGATCGCGGCCTCTTCATCTATTCTTCGCTGATCTATCGTCCGCTCGTCGTCGACAGCCAGGTCGGGTCGCAGATCGTAACCGACGTCACCGTTCCGGCGGAAAGCGGCAACTTCGTGCCGGGCTCGCCATTCCCGCAATGGAAGACGCCGATGAAGATCGCGCCGCGCAACCTTGAGAACTTCTTGTTCGACCGGCGCAATGATCCCGGCCAAACAAAGAACCTCTGGGCAACGAATATTCAGCAGCGCGAGCGGATGCTCGATGCGTTGCGCGGCATCCTGAAGGCCGAAGGTGCTCCGCCGGAGCAATGGGAACGACTCGGGCTTTAATGTCGGTGCGTTGCAGAAGACTCCGCGATCTCATCATTTCAGGGAAGCCTGACAAGCGAACCGCGCGCAACAGCGAGGTTCCGACATTTTTCGAAACCAGCGCAGAGGTCAGGGAAAGGCGATTTTGAAGATTCCGATTTTAGGAAACCTCGCGCCGAACAATTGCGGCGGCATCGCACATCGCCTTCAGTTTTCCAAACGCGACGTTGCGCGGCATATATTTCATGCCGCAGTCCGGTGCCGGCACCAGCCGGTCCGCGGCAACGTATTTCAAGCCATGTCTGATCCGCGCGGCAACCGCGGTTCCACCCAAGAGAGGAGCAATCCTATCTACGATCAGACAGCAGCCCGGACGAAGGCAGAGCACATTAGGCGAGCGGATAATGACAGGCCACGGCACTTGCGGCTTCGCGGCGCAGGACCGGCCGCTCGTCGCGGCATTTTGGCTGCGCGTGCGGGCAGCGTGAGGCGAAAGCGCACCCGGCCGGGACATTCAGCGGACTCGGCGGGTCGCCCTTCAGCGCACCTTCGCGCACATAGCCCGCACTCTTTCGGCGCGCGAGCGACGGGGCGGCAGAGAGAAGTGCCGCGGTATAGGGATGGCGCGGCCGGGAAAACAGATTTGGCCGGTCGGCGAACTCGACGATCTGCCCGAGATACATCACCGCGATGTCGTCGCAGATGAACTGCACGACGCCAAGGTCGTGGCTGATGAACAGGTAGGAAAGCCCGTAACCATCTTGCAGCCGGCGCAGCAGATTCAGGATCTGAGCCTGGATCGCCACATCGAGCGCCGAAACCGGCTCGTCACAGACGATCAGCCGCGGATTGGTGGCGAGCGCCCGGGCGATGGAAATGCGCTGCCGCTGCCCCCCGGAGAACTGATGCGGGAACAACGCCATCTGATCGGGCCTCAGACCGACCAGACCAAACAGTTCGCGCACGCGCCCCTCCCGATCCGGCCTCGGTATGTCGGGCATCATCAGATCGAGAGGCTCACGCACGATTGCGCCGACGCGCTCCCGCGGATTGAGCGACGAATAGGGATCCTGGAAGATCACCTGCAGGTGCCGCCGATGTTGGCGCATCGCCTCGGCGTCCAGTTTAAGAAGGTCGACGCCGTCGAACAGGACCGAGCCGGTATGCGCCGCGGCGAGCCGGATCGCCGCCATGGCCGCCGTCGTCTTGCCCGAGCCACTCTCACCGACCAGCCCGAGCGTCCGGCCGGGTCGCAGCGAAAACGAAACGTCGCGCACTGCATGCAGGACCGGCCGCTGGCCGAACAGGGATTTGCGCGGCATGGCAAAGCGGACCGACAGCCCTCGCACATCGAGCAGCGTCTCCGTCGTCACACCGCCTCCATTTCCGCAGCGAAACACGCTGCCTGATGATCGCCGCCTTTCAGTGCCGGGCTTTCGATGCGGCAACGATCGAATGCAAGAGGGCAGCGGTCCGCGAAAGCGCAGCCCTGCCCGAGCATGTGCAGCGGCGGGACGATGCCGGGGATTTCAGCCAGCGGCGGCATCCGGCCCTCCTGCCCGGCTTCCTTGCCAAGCACGGGAATGCAGCCGATCAGCCCGCGCGTATAAGGGTGAAGCGGATTGTCGAGGATGG
>JBQCIZ010000364.1:0-3963 GCA_051953235.1 Nitrobacter sp.
GGTGGCACTCAATTCCGGTCTGTGCTGGCCGCGCCGCACCTTCCTGCGCTATCCCGGCACGATCACCGTGGAATTTCTCGACCCGCTGCCGCCGGGGCTGAAGCGCGATGCATTCATGACGCGTCTTGAAACATCGATCGAAGAGGCGACCGCCCGTCTGGTCGAGGTGGGGCGGCGCGAACAGGCGCAGCTGTTCGGGCGCGTGCCGGACGCGTCAGCGGCGGAGAGCTAGCCGGACACCGGCGTATCGTCGCGCAGCAGGTCGGCGAGCTGGTGCAATTTCGGGTCGCGGAAGCCCTGCGCCTCGATCGACCTCACCGTGGACAGCACGTAGTCGCGGTTGTTGCCGGAACGGCCGTGGCCCTGCCGGACATAGCGGACCTGTTCCGTCAGCGTCAGCCGCCCCGCATACTGGACATGGCCGCGATCGACCACATAGGCCATGGCGCTGACGCGCAGACGGGCTTCGTTTTCGAGCCAGACGGATCGCATCACTTCGCGATAGACGTGCGTGGTTTGCTCGCGCGCGCGCAAATAGGCGATCGTTGCCTCACGCGCACCGGCCGCGACACGGAAGGCGATGCCCCGGCAGGCGCCGCCGCGGTCGAGCCCGAGGACAAGTCCCGGCTTTTCCGGCGTTCCGCGATGGTCGAACGAATAGACACAGAGCGCCCGGTGCTCGCCGATCAACCGCGCCGGGACCTGTTCGATAAAATCGAAACCCGGCCGCCACATCAGCGAGCCATAGCCGAACACCCAGAAATCGCCGGAGGCGGCCTGGTCCGGTCCGAATTGTCGTTGCGCGTCCATCTCGCGCACGCCTAGCAGACCCGCGTCGTCAGGCGAAGCGGAATTGCCGTTGCTGGTTTTACGGGCTCTGCCCGACTATTGTCGCCCACGACCGCCGATTTGACAAAATTCATGGTTTTAGGTCCCGGCATGACCGATAGTACCCTCGTTCTTCGCAAGCGCCGCCTTTGGCCCGTTTTCGTCATGCCCGCGTTGGTCGTTCTCCTCGCGGTGGGATGGAGCGCGTTCTGGTTCTATGCCGCCTCGCAGGTTGACCGGACTGTCGATGCCTGGCGCGCGCGCGAGGCTGCGTCGGGGCGCATCTATGACTGCGCCAAACGGACCGTCGGCGGCTTTCCGTTCCGGCTGGAGGTGCATTGCGAGGGGGCGACCGTCGCACTGAAATCTCAGACTGCGGATCAGGCCGCGGCGCAGACACCGCCCGTGACCGCAAGTCTCGGCGATATTCTGGTGGTCGCCCAGATCTACACCCCGAAGTTGCTGATTGCCGAATTCAAGGCGCCTGCGACGTTATCCCAGCGCGGGCAGCCGGCGATGGTCGTCAACTGGAAGACTGCGCGCAGCAGCATCGTCGGATTGCCCGGCACTCCTGAGCGCGCAGATATCGTATTCGACGATCCATCCATCGACCGTGTCGTTGCGTCGGGGCAGGCTCCGGTCGCTCGCGCCAAACATATCGAACTGCACGGCCGCCTCGCCGAGGGCTCCCCGCCTGATCATCCTGTCATCGAGACCGTTCTCGAATTGAACGGCGGGACCCTTCAGGACATTCACCCGCTGCTGACCGAGCCGTTCGACGCCAACGTCCACGCGATGGTGCGCGGCCTGAAGGATTTCACCCCAAAGCCCTGGCCGGTGCGGTTTCGCGAATTGCAGGCGGCGGGCGGGCGCGTCGAGATTGTGCAGTCACGCATCCAGCAGGGTGATCTGGTCGCAATCGCCGCCGGGTCGCTCGGATTGACCGCCAGCGGCCATCTCGATGGTGAACTGCAGATGACAGTGGCCGGATTCGAGAAGGTGATTCCGGCGCTCGGCATCGAGAAGATGCTGGAGGAGGGCGTGCCGCAGGCCACTCTCGACAAGGTGGCGCCCGGTGTGAAGTCGCAGGATCTCACCAAATTGTTCGGCGCGTTGGACCGGGCGATCCCTGGCTTGGGCAAGGCTGTACGCCAGAACGCCAATGTCGGGATCGCGGCCGGGCTCAACGCGCTCGGTCAGGAGGCGACACTGGAAGGCAAGAAGGCCCGTTCGTTCCCGTTGAAGTTCGTCGATGGGGCGATCTTCCTTGGGCCTTTCAAGGTGGCTCAGACGCCGCCGCTGTTCTGACAGCTTAGGGCTTTTTCGACGTGGCTGCGTTCAGCCGTCCGAAGTCCGGCGCTGCCGAATCCTGACCGATCTCGACGATGCCGCGGCGGATTGCGCGGGTGCGGGTGAAGTGGTCGAACAGGGCCTCGCCGTCGCCGCGGCGCATCGCGCGCGTCAGCTTGGAGAGATCCTCGTTGAAGGTGCCGAGCATCTCCAGCACGGCGTCCTTGTTGGTCAGGAACACGTCACGCCACATGGTTGGGTCGGACGCCGCGATGCGGGTGAAGTCGCGGAAGCCGCCGGCCGAGAACTTCATGACTTCCGATGACGTGACCTCGCCGAGTTCATCGGCGGTGCCGACGATGGTGTAGGCGATCAGATGCGGCAGATGGCTGGTGATCGCGAGCACCAGGTCGTGGTGATCGGGCGTCATCGTCTCGACCTTGGCGCCGATCGCGGTCCAGAACACGCGCAACTTCTCGACCGCTGCGGTGTCGGTCCCCTCGGGCGGCGTCAAGATGCACCAGCGATTGATGAACAGTTCAGGGAAGCCGGAATCCGGTCCCGAATGCTCGGTGCCGGCCACCGGATGCGCGGGCACGAACTGCACGCCGGCCGGCAGGTGCGGAGCCATGTCACGGACCACCGCGCCCTTTACCGATCCGACGTCGGAAACGATCGCGCCCGGCTTGAGATGCGGCGCGATCTCTTCGGCCACCGGCCCGCATGCGCCGACAGGAATGCAGAGGATCACGAGGTCGGCGTCCTTGACGGCCTCAGCGTTGGTCTCGACGACCCGATCGACGACTCCGAGTTCGGCTACGCGCGCGCGGGTTTTCGGCGAACGCGCTGTGGTCACGATCTCGCCCGCGAGCCCTTTTGCCCGCGCGGCGCGCGCGATCGAGCCGCCGATCAGGCCGAAGCCGATCAGCGCGATACGCGGAAATAAAGGCAGGGCATTCATTTCTGCGCCATGAAGTCGCGCAGGCCGTCCGCCACCAAGCGGTTGGCCTCCTCGGTACCGATGGTCATGCGCAGCGCGTGCGGCAGCCCGTAGTTGTTGAGCGCGCGAAGCACGAGGCCGCGTTTGGTCAGAAACGCATCGGCTTCCGCCGCGGTCCTGCCCTTGGTGCTCGGGAAGTGGATCAGGATGAAGTTCGCCACGCTCGGCGTCACCTTGAGGCCGAGTTTTGTCACTTCGTCCGTCAGCCAGTTGCGCCACTTCTCGGTGTGCTCTTTCGACATCTGCTGATGCGCGGTATCTTCGATCGCGGCCACAGCGGCGCGCATCGCCGGAGTCGACACGTTGAACGGTCCGCGAATGCGGTTGACCGCATCGACGATGTGCGCCGGGCCGAACATCCAGCCGATCCGCAACGCCGCAAGGCCGTGGATCTTGGAGAAGGTATGCGTCAGCACCGTGTTCTCGGTGGTGGCCACCAATTCGATGCCGAGTTCGTAATCGTTGCGCGATACGTAGTCCGAATAGGCGGCGTCGAGCACCAGCAGCACGTGCGCGGGCAAGCCGGCCCGCAGCCGCTTCACCTCGTCGAACGGCAGATAGGTGCCGGTCGGGTTGTTCGGATTGGCGAGCCAGACCAGCTTGGTCTTCGGAGTGACGCGCGCGAGGATCGCGTCGACATCGGCCGTGTAGTCGGTTTCCGGTGCGACAACGTTCTTCGCGCCATTCGCCATGGTCGCAATCGGGTACACCAGAAAGCCGTGCGTGGTCGAAATCGCCTCGTCGCCGTGGCTCAGATAGGTGTGCGCGAGCAGGTTGAGGATTTCATCGGAGCCCGCGCCGCAGATGATGCGATCCGGGTCGAGCCCGTAGGCACGCCCGATGGC
>JBQCIZ010000365.1:0-6774 GCA_051953235.1 Nitrobacter sp.
CATCCGATACGATGTGCTGGCGCGCGACGCGCTGCGCGGCGTTCTGCGCCGGGTCCTGACGGACGCCGCCGAACAGGGGTTGCCGGGTGAGCATCATTTTTTCATCACCTTCCTGTCGAAAGCGGACGGCGTGAAGATCTCGCCCCGGTTGCTGGCCCAGTATCCGGAAGAGATGACCATCATCCTTCAGCATCAGTTCTGGGATCTGACCGTCACCGACGACCGCTTCGAGGTCGGCCTGTCGTTCGGTGGCATTCCCGAGCGTCTGGTCGTCCCGTTCAGTGCCATCAAGAGTTTCTTCGATCCGTCGGTGCAGTTCGGCTTGACGTTCGAGCCTGCGGAAGCAGAGACCGCCGCCGCGACCAACTTGCCGGCCACGCCGTCGCCCGCCGCAGTGGCCGCCCCACCCGCTCCCGCCTTGCCGGCCACCGCCGAGCCTGCTGACGAACCTGCAAAACCCAGCGAAGGCGCCGAGGTTGTCAGGCTGGACCGCTTCCGCAAGAAGTAATCCGTATTACACTGGTTAAGCCGGCTGTCCGCATGCGTGCGGGCGGTTACGCATGTCCAATGCAGCTCAATCAACGGACGGAAATCCATGGCTTCGTCACCGCGCAGAACCAAAGCAGCAACCCGCACCGAAACCGACAGTTTCGGTCCTATCGAGGTTCAGGCGGATCGCTACTGGGGCGCGCAGACCGAACGCAGCCGGCAGAATTTCCGCATCGGACATGATCGGATGCCGATGCCGCTGGTCCGGGCGCTCGGCATCGTCAAGCTCGCGGCGGCTCAGACCAATCGCGAGCTCGGCCTGCTCGATCAGCGGCGCGCGAGCGCCATCACGCGCGCCGCGCGCGAAGTGATCGACGGCAAGCTCGACGATCATTTTCCACTGGTGGTCTGGCAAACCGGCTCCGGGACGCAGACCAACATGAATCTGAACGAGGTGATTGCCAATCGCGCCAACGAATTGCTCGGCGGAGAACTCGGCAGCAAGAAACCCGTTCATCCCAACGACCACGTCAACATGAGCCAGTCGTCGAACGACTCGTTCCCGACGGCGATGCATATCGCGGCGGCTCAGGGCATTGCCCTGGATCTGATTCCTGCCCTCACCATTCTTCTCAAGGCGCTGCGCAAGAAGGAGAAGGCGTTCGCACGCATCGTGAAGATCGGCCGAACTCATACTCAGGACGCGACACCGCTGACGCTCGGCCAGGAATTCTCCGGGTATGCGGCACAGGTCGAGAGCGGTCTCGCGCGGCTGCGGACCGCCATCAGGGACCTCTATCCGCTGGCACAGGGCGGAACCGCGGTGGGGACCGGCCTGAATTCAAAACCGAGGTTCGCGAAACTGTTTGCCAAGCATGCGGCAGCGATCGCGAAACTTCCGTTCACGAGTGCGCCCAACAAGTTTGAAGCGCTGGCCTCGAACGACGCCTATGTCTTCGTTCACGGAGCGATCAACTCCGTTGCCACGGCCCTGTTCAAGATCGCCAACGATATCCGCTTGCTCGGCTCAGGTCCGCGGTCCGGCCTCGGCGAACTGATTCTCCCGGAAAACGAGCCGGGATCGTCGATCATGCCGGGCAAGGTCAACCCGACTCAGTGCGAAGCCATGACCATGGTTTGCTGTCAGGTGTTCGGAAACCAGACAACGATCACGGTTGCCGGCAGCCAGGGACATTTCGAACTCAACGTTTACAAGCCGGTTCTGGCATATTGTATGATCAATTCCATACAATTGCTGGCCGATGTCGTGCGCTCCTTCACCGAGCATTGCGTCGATGGCATTCGCGCGGACGAGAAACGAATCGGCGAACTGATGCAGCGTTCGCTGATGCTGGTGACGGCACTGGCGCCGAAGATCGGTTACGATAACGCTGCAAAAGTAGCCAAGGCCGCACATGCCCGCGGAACGACGTTGAAAGAAGAGGCCTTGCGGTTGGGCTTCGTTACGGCCGCGGAGTTCGACAGGCTGGTCCAGCCCGACAAGATGACCCGGCCTGGCTGACCGCTATTTGCTGCACCGCGTTAGCTTGGCATTCCAAAGACCAGTCGTCCGGAAATAGTTATAACTCATATCATCTAAGGACTTAGAGAATATTTGCTACCACTGTTGCGGTGCGTCATGATACAGCACAAAGAATAGCCGCTTTCGCAGAGCGGGATGTGCTTTTGACCTCCTCTGGCAGATGGAATTTTCTCGATGCTAATCGAGCTATTGAAGCCCGTGTGCAGTCTCTCCATCCCCTCCCCGACAACCTCGCGCACCTCCAACGCTTGAGCGACACTGTCATGGGGGAGCTCATCAATCTCAACAAGCGCAGGAAGAGCGCAGAGCGCGAGCGGAAGGCAGATATCGCCGCCGTCAATCGTGCACGTTTCGGCCGCAGCAAAGCCGAGCGCGATCTCGTCGAACAGCGCACAACGCGGGAGACCCGTTTGCTCGATCAACACCACATCGACGGCGAGGACGCACCATGAAATCGCCAGTCGTTAAACGATCTATCGTGGTGGCCGGTCACAAGACAAGTGTAAGCCTCGAAGAAGCGTTCTGGAGCGGAATGAAGGAAATATCGGGTCTTCGCGATATGACCTTGTCCGAACTGGTCGGCGAGATCGACAGCAAGCGTCAACAGGGCAACCTCTCGTCGGCGATACGTCTTTTTGTCCTGGACTATTTCCGAAATCGCGCAGCCACCACCACGGTCGGATCGGATAGCGCCGCCAGCGCCTGATAACATGCGTCAGGGCAAGCCCGATCGCATCCGTATGTCTGCGCATCCCGACAGCACGATCTTCAGCCGGATTTAGGTTGTTTCCCGAATACCGGCTGCCGGCTATTTCAGGTACTATGTACCTATGCCTTGATGATGCGGCACAGCGCCGGTCAGGGGCGTGACCGCCGATACGCCTGCACATCAGCAATGAGCAGATCGGCCGTCTGTAGCGTCACTATCGCATTCAAGATCGAACACGCCGTCCGGTGAGATGTCATCGTACGCAACGGTGACGCCTGCCGGAAAAAGCAGATGGAGCTATTCATGCACAGCGACGAATCCCGCGACCGCCGCGGCGAATCCGGATCACTACGCGAGTATGCCGTCGTCAAACGATCGGTCGTGGTCGACGGTCACAAGACCAGCGTTAGCCTCGAAGATGCGTTCTGGACAAGCCTGAAGGATATCGCGATGCGGCGGGGCATGACCCTCTCCACGCAAATCGCATCGATCGACACCGATCGCAAAACCAACAACCTGTCGTCGGCGATCCGGCTGTTCGTCCTTGAGCATTTTCGCACCCGTGCGGTCAGCACGATGTTCATCGGCGAGCGCCAGACCACATCGCCGCGGCTTGCGCCGCTCGGTTCGGAATGAACTAGAACGCCGGACGCGACGCCCCTGCCGCCGGTGGCGTCAGCACCAGCGGCTGGTGCGGACGCGCAGGCTTTGGAACTGGTGCAGGCCGTATCTCGACCGGGGCCGGCAGCGGTGCGACCGAAGGCGCCGGCGCATTGGATGCTTGCGGTGTGGCCGCTGGGTGTGGCGGCACCGCCGTCTTGGGTTTTGCGGTAGCACGCCGCGGATCACGGTTAGGGACGGGTATATCCGGTGACTGCGGACTATCCTTCGGTTCGGGCTTGGCGAAAACATCCGGCTTCGGCTCCGCAGGAAGCGACGCGGTCGCCGGTGGCGGGGGCGTGACGGACTGGGGCACAGCTGGCGGCGCCATGCCATGTTCGATCGCGTCGAGCCGCCGGGTTTCGCGATCAATCGCCCGCACTGAAAGCCAGGAGGATAGCGACGTCACGTCAACGGTCCGGCTGAGGGCATTGGGCGGTCCAACCGCAAAAATCAGCACTTCGGGGCGATTGTTGTCAGAGCCAGCCGAGGCCGAAGCAAGGCTGGCGCGAATGTCGACCTGATCGGCCGTAATATCATAACCGCCGGACACGATGGCCTGCGCGCCTTCCCCCTCGAGCGTCGTCACGCCGACGCGCAGACGGCCGTCCCTCATCGTGAATGGAATTTGCGCGGACGCGACGGACAGCGGACTCGCTGACAAGGATTGCTCCACGACCTGCCGCAATTTGACATCATCAGGCGCCTGCCCGCCATCGCGCGCACCAATCGCAGCGTCGAACACATGCGGATCAAGCCCCGCGATGCTTGCGTGCTCGATCGAGACCAGCCCGTTGCCGGATAGAGCCCCGATCAAGGCAGAGGCGCTGCGACCCTGACTCGCAAACGTCATCTGCGCCGACATGCGTCCCGCAGGCATTGACAGCGCAGCATAGTGCAACGCGGGGCCATCCACGTTCTTGAACTGAACATCTGCGCTCAGGGCCACGCCGTCAGCGGTCTGCCGCAGGTTGACCCGCGACGTGGCATCGCCACCGCCAATCTTGCCCTTCATCGCATCGAGTGTCAGAGACTGGCCGTCGCTCTTCACGATACCGCTTACGGGCTGCAGTTCGACGCCGCCCGGCAGCACTCCCCGCAAAGCCTGAAACGTGACTTGACCGCGCCAACCGTCCAGCAAGCCTCCGCTCAAAGGCTCCTTCGGATCGTGCCCTGCAGCGCCGGCTGCGAATACGAAGGCCGGCGCAAGGTCGAGCGTGTCCATTCCGACTTCGCCTTCAACAACATTCTCGGCGCCCAGATTCACCGCGACACGCCCGCGCATCCGAGTCCCGGCAACCGTGCTGTCGAGATTGTTGAACGTCAGCTTGCCGCCCGCGAGGGTAACATGCGACGACAGGCTGACGTTCTGTGCGCGGGTATCGGACGGCTTGAGGTGCAGCAGCGGCCCAAGGTCGGCCCGGCGCACCGTAAGACTGAGATCCGCCTTCTGGTCAGCCGACCACGGCTCCAGCGTGCCTTTCATCTCGGCGTCGAGATCGGTCCCCGAGAGTTTTGTTTGCAGCCGGATCGGAGCGTGCCAGCGGCCGGCGGCCTCGCCTTCCATGACAACAGTTCCATCATGAACTGCGATCGCGCGGTCGAGGCCCAGCAGGGCTGGTACGGCGCCCCCTCGTTCGGCTGACAGCTTTGCTTGCACCGTTACGTCGCTGCGCATCAACGCACCCAGATTTGCCGTACGCACGGCCACGAGCGGCGGCGCGGAAGCAAATGACACGGTGCCTTTCAGTTGCGGCAGATCGATATCCAGTTTCGCGTTCGCCTCCGCTTTGTCCTTATCGGCAGGATTTTTATCGACGTTGAGCGCGATATTGACCCGCGCCGGTCCCGCAGCCTTGGGCATCGCATTCAGGCGAGCGGCGACGGCCGGTGCGATCGGCGCAAGCAGGCTGGCCATCTGAGCAACGGAATCTGATGTCGTATTCAGAAACAGTTTGCCGGTCGCATTGACGCGATCGAACGCGCCCGCGCTATCCACGTTGAGACCTCCGGACTGGCCGATCTTCAATTGCTCCAGCGTGATTACCTTCGGGTCATAGGCCAGCTTGGCGACGAAAGGATGCAGCTCCTGCCCTGCCGATATGGCGTGATCGACATTCAGCGAAAAACGGCCTTCATCGGGCCAATCGCCGGCCGGCCCCGCGAGCGCGCGAACCAGACTTGCGGCCGCATCGAGATTGAGACGATCCGCCTTCAGGTCAGCTTCCGTCCGCGCGCCCTTGCCGGCCGCAGCGCTCACGAACGCGAGACGTCCTTCGACGCTGCCGCCTTCGATGTCGGCTCTCATGCGATCGACGACCACGTGACTCGGGTCGACACGCAAGTCGCCGCGCAGACGCAACGGCTTCTGGCTTCGATAAGGAATGTCGCTACGCCCCAACAGCCACGCAACGAACGTATCCGGATCCGACGACTCAACGTCGAACACGCCATTGAAATTGCCAGACGGTTCGGGTTGCGCGAGTTTGCCATTCGCGACGACCCGCGTCGTGCCGGGAGCGTTGAATTCCAGCCGGCCAACGGTCCAGGACGCGCGATCGCTACGCAGGTCGGCACTGATGTTCTGGATCGGACGACCACCCAGCATGATCTGGTCGGCGCTGACCTCTATATTCGCGGCGAGCGGCAGGCTCGGGATTTTGCCGAGAAGACCTTTCAAGGCCGGCAATACCGACGTAGGCGCGGTCTGATCCTTTGCCAGCAGGCGATCTGCGTCAAGCTGACGTGCCGAGAGTGCTGCGTGGACCTGCGGTGACGCGCCAAACTGCATGTCGCCCGCGCCCGCGAATTTCAGCGCCGCATCGTCCGCGCCGTAGGTCGCATCGATCTGTTCAAGTTGCGCTGTATTCGGATCGGCCTTGACCTTGGCCGAGACGCGCCAGGGCCTTTGCCCTTCACGGGATGGATGACCATTGTCGGACCCCACCGGCCCCGCGATAGCGACAACGCCATTGAAGTGCGGCACCCGCGCATCGAACGCCAGCAAGCCATCGACGTCGATCGACGCTGCACGCAGACCGGGATCGATCGTGAGGTGAACACGGTTGGCGTTGCTATCACCGGCCTGGCCGGACGATATCCGGAATGGATAGCGGGTCGCCGAGACAACGAAATTGCCGTCGCCCCGAATGGATGTCCCCAGCGAACGCACATCGCCGCTGAATGCGATATCGTTCAGTTCGAGCGTGCTGCGGCTCGCCGCATCGTGAAGCGCCACACGGCCCGTGAGATTGAGCCGGTCAATGGAGAGCGAGCTCAAGTTGAGCGCGCGCGATTGGAGGGGCCAGTCGATCCGCCCGCGCGCATCGAGACCGAGATCGAGCGAAATGCCATTGATCGTCAATTCGGTCGC
>JBQCIZ010000366.1:0-2871 GCA_051953235.1 Nitrobacter sp.
CGATCTTTCAGGATACGCAAACCGGCCTTTCGCATTTGTAATGCGTTACTTTCGCCAGCGATCGGCGGCACACGCTGTCATCTTGCTATGCGTTGTTGCAGCGGTCGCGTGCTCGGTCGGAACTCAATACGGCGTCAAATCCCTCGTCGATGCATTGTCGAGCGGACCCGGGCATAGCGGCGGCGTATGGCTGGCATTCATTTTCCTCATGTCGCTGATCGCCGCCGATAATTTTCTGTGGCGTATCGCGAGCTGGGTTGCGAGTTTCACTTTTGTCGGCGTGACAGGCGATTTGCGCCGCGATATTTTCCGCCATTTGACCGGCCATGCGCCGAGCTATTTCGCGGACCGGATGCCGGGCATGTTGACCAGCCGCATCACGGCGACATCGAACGCGGTGTTCACTGTTGAAAACATGTTCGTGTGGAACGTGTTGCCGCCTTGCATCGCAACGATCGCCGCCATCGCGCTGATTGGAACCGTCAGTCCGTCGATGGCCGCAGGATTGATGGTCGTCGCGGGCGTGATGGTTATCGGCATGTTCAGGATGGCTGCAGCCGGCAAGCCGCTGCATGACGATTTCGCCGACAAGGCTGCGGCAGTGGACGGCGAAATGGTAGATGTCGTCAACAACATGCCCCTGGTCAGGGCATTCTGCGGGCTCGATCACGAACACGATCGTTTCGATGTCACGGTCGGCCGCGAGCTCGTCGCGCGCGGGCGAAGCCTGCGCTATCTCGAAAAGCTCAGGCTTATTCACGCCGGGATCACGGTTATTCTTGCTCTGTCGCTGCTGGCGTGGGTCATCACGCTCTGGCAGCACGGCGGCGCCAGCACCGGCGATGTCGTCCTGGTCTGCACGCTCGGCCTGTCGATCCTGCATGCGACGCGCGATCTGGCCGTCGCGCTCGTCGATGTCACCCAGCACGTCGCGCGGCTGTCGGAAGCGGTCGCGACGCTCCTGATACCGCACGAGCTGACCGATCATCCGGAAGCCGAGCCGCTGCAAAAGAAAGGTGCGGCTATCGCATTCAACAATGTCTGGTTCGGCTATCCTGGCGGCCAGCCGGTGTTCGAACGGTTCAATCTGCGCTTGCAGCCGGGGCAGCGCGTCGGGCTGGTCGGCGAATCCGGGGGTGGCAAGTCCACGCTGTTCGTACTGTTGCAGCGGTTCTACGATCCCGAGCGCGGCAGCATCACGGTCGATGGACAGGATATCGCGCGGGTGACGCAGCAGAGCCTGCGTGGGGCGATATCCGTGGTGCCGCAGGACATTTCCCTGTTCCATCGTTCGATCCTGGAGAACATCCGCTACGGACGGCCGACCGCGACCGACGACGAGGTGTTACGCGCGGCCATTGCGGCGCGTTGCGATTTCGTCGAGAGCCTTCCGGACGGGCTTGCGACCATGGTGGGTGACCGCGGCGTCAAACTTTCGGGCGGGCAGCGGCAGCGCATCGCCATTGCGCGCGCCTTCCTCAAGGACGCGCCGATTCTGTTGCTTGACGAGGCCACGGCAGCGCTGGACAGCGAATCGGAGGAAGCTATCCGCGAGGCGCTCGGTCGCCTGATGCGCGGCCGGACCGTCATTGCGATCGCGCACCGGCTTGCGACCCTGCGTAATTTTGACCGTGTGGTGGTGCTGAAGAACGGCAAGATCATCGAAGACGGCCAGCCTGATCGCCTGATGAAGAAAGACGGCCATTACCGGCAACTCGTCATCAAGGAGATGAGCCGCCTCTCTTCGGTCCACGCGGCCTGAGATCGTGGGATGTGTCGGCGGTGTAGGATGCGCGACCCGTAGTCGCGCGGCGGGGAATCCGGCAGAGGTCAGATAATGGCAATCAAGGCCACGGCCCAGATTACGATTACGCAACCGTCCGACGTGCTGTCGGAATCGCCATTCTACATTCCGATGACCGGGCCATCGGCCCGTCCGCGCCGCACGCTGAAACACGATGACACGTTCGTCGTGCTCGACAGTCACGGCGACATCGGCGCCTCTGCGGGAGGGCCGGATGGGCTGTTCAACACCGACACGCGGTACCTAGCGCGGCTGGAGCTGGTTCTCAACGATATGCAGCCGTTGCTGCTAGGCTCCAACCTGCGCAACGACAATTCCGGATTGACGGTCGATCTCACCAATCCCGATATCTACGACGGCGACCGGATCATCTTCCAGAAGGACACGATCCACATCGTGCGGACGATTTTTCTGTGGCGGGGAATCGCGTATCAGCGAATCGGAATTCAGAATCACGGCGAGCAGACTGCGAGCTTCAATCTCTCGCTGCTGTTCAATAACGACTTTGCCGACCTGTTCGAGGTGCGCGGCGAACGGCGTGCCCGGCGCGGCGCCGGTACTGCCGAACTGTCAGGACCGGCGGATGTCACGCTGTCCTATCTTGGGCTTGACGACGTGGTCCGGACCTCGCGGCTCCATTTCGATCCACGGCCGACGCGTCTCGCCGTCAACAGTGCGACCTATCATCTGGAGCTGGCGCCACAACAGGCCACGGCGATCTTCATTGCGGTGTCCTGCAACAAGCCGGCGGCGGAAACCGCCATGCCGTTCTATCGGGGACTGCTGGCGCATCGCCGTGAAATGCGGCGCTCCTGGTGCGGCGCGACCAGTATCGAGACCTCGAACAACATCTTCAACGAAGTGCTGTGCCAAGCGATGGCCTATATCAATATCCTAATGACGGAAACGTAGGATGGCAGCTATCACTATGCTGGAATTCCCTGGTATTCGACGACGTTCGGGCGCGACGGTCTGATCACGGCGCTGCAGATGCTGTGGATCGATCCGGGTGTCGCGCGCGGCGTGCTCCGGCGGCTTGCGGCGTTTCAGGCCAAGGCCGTCGATCC
>JBQCIZ010000367.1:0-3067 GCA_051953235.1 Nitrobacter sp.
GGAACCTGGCGCGCACGCCAGAGCGGCGGCCGCGCATCCTGTTTCTCGCCGACCGCAACAGCCTGGCGGATCAGGCCTACAATTCCTTCGCCGCCTTCGGCGAAGACGGCGCGCTGGCCCGCGTGAAGCCGGAGGAAATCCGCAAGAAGGGCGCGGTGCCGAAAAACGCCTCCGTGTTCTTCACCATCTTCCAGACCTTCATGAGCGGCACTGGCCCGGACGGCAAGCCAGCCGAATATTACGGCGAATACGCCAAGGACTTTTTCGACTTCATCATCATCGATGAATGCCATCGCGGCGGCGCCAATGACGAAAGCAATTGGCGGGATATTCTGAACTACTTCTCGCCGGCGGTGCAGCTCGGCCTGACCGCGACGCCGAGGCGGCGCGACAACGTCGATACCTACGCCTATTTCGGCGAGCCGGTTTACGTCTATTCGCTGAAGGACGGCATCAATGACGGCTTCCTGACGCCGTTCAAGGTGAAGCAGATCGCCACCACGCTGGACGACTACGTCTGGGTGCCGGACGACAAGATTGTCGAAGGCGAGATCGAGGAAGGCAAGCGCTACAAGGAGCCGCAGTTCAACCGCACCATCGAGATCGAGGAGCGGGAGCGCTATCGCGTCAAGCTGTTCATGGACCAGATCGACCAGCGGGAAAAGACATTGGTGTTCTGCGCGACGCAAGCGCACGCGGCTTTGGTGCGCGACGTCGTCAACCAGATGAAGAAGTCGAGCGACCCGAACTACTGCGTGCGCGTCACGGCCGAAGATGGCGCGATCGGCGATACCTGGCTGCGCACCTTTCAGGACAACGAGAAGACCATTCCGACCATCCTGACCACGTCGCAGAAGCTCTCGACCGGTGTGGATGCGCGCAACGTGCGCAACATCGTGCTGATGCGGCCGGTCAATTCGATGATCGAGTTCAAGCAGATCATCGGCCGCGGCACGCGGCTATTCGACGGCAAGGACTATTTCACGATCTATGATTTCGTGAAGGCCTACGAGCACTTCAACGATCCCGAATGGGACGGCGAGCCGATGGAACCGGTCGTTACGGCGCCGAAGCCGGACGACAAGCCTGCCGAGCCGAAGTCTGACGAGGGCGAGGGCCACGAGCCGAAGGAGCGGCCCAAAACCATTCGCATCAGGCTCGCCGACGGCAAGGACCGCCTGATCCAGAGCATGATGGCGACGACCTACTGGAGTCCGGACGGCAAGCCTATATCGGCCAACCAGATGATCGAGAAGCTGTTCGGCGAGTTGCCGCGCTTCTTCAAGGACGAGGATGAATTGCGCAAGCTCTGGAGCCAGCCGGAAACCCGCAAGGCCCTGTTGCAGGCCCTGTCCGAGGCCGGCTTTGGCGGCGAGTGGCTGAACGAAGTGGCCAAGCTTATCAATGCCGAGAAAAGCGATGTGTTCGACGTGCTGGCCTATGTTGCCTATGCGCGTCCTCCCATTTCGCGGCAGGAACGCGTGGATTTACGCAAGGCTGTGATCCTCGGCTCCCACGAGGACAGACTGCGGGCCTTTCTGGATTTCGTGCTGGCGCAATATGTCAGTCAAGGCACGGAAGAACTGGACCGCGACAAGCTCGGTGCGTTGCTCGATCTGAAATACGGTTCGGTCAACGATGCGATTGCCATGCTGGGCGATGCGGAGGTGATTTCCGATACGTTCGTTGGCTTTCAGCGTCATCTTTATTCTGCGTGACGATGTAAGCCGGAACCCGCCACAATTTTCCCCGTAAAATTTGAGCGGTCCGCTGAACGGTTTCCAAAAAGGGTTCCTGCCATAACGCGCGAGCAACATTCGCGAGGGCGGCAATGGTTGAGAAAGTCATAACAGGGGCGCGCAACGTGCTCGATTTCCGCAGCTATCAACAGTTGCGGAAATCGGCTGCGGACAACATCGCCGCGCGGCTTGCGTCGCCCTCAGTGCAGCTCTGCCGCCACTGCGGCGCGGCGCTGCTCGACGGCGAGAGCGACGACGACTGTTCGAGCGCGGGACTTGTCGCGCCCGCCTTGCGCGCGCCGCCGGTGTTGCGCGCGGTGCCGCGGCGGTTTTACGCGGAGTGAGGACTTACTTGAGCGTTATCCTGAGGAGCGGCCCTTGGGGTCGCGTCTCGAAGGATGGCCGCACAGGATCGCATCCTTCGAGGCTCGCTCGCGCGATGCAAGGGCATCGCGGCGCGCGCACCTCACAGCCGAATGAAGTCATTCGGCGGGGATGACGCTCGAGGTAGAGCAGGCGCCATTTGTCGTTCCGGGTCAACGAAGGTGAGTTAGCTAAACGTGCTGGCCGCCATTGATGTGGATTTCCGCGCCGTTCACGTAGGACGATGTCTCCGTGCACAGCACGTAGATGATCTTCGCCACTTCGTCGGGCGTGCCGAGCCGCGCCATCGGGATCTGCTCGTGCACGATCTTCTCGGTGCCCGGCGACAGGATCGAGGTGTCGATCTCGCCCGGCGCGATCGCGTTGACGCGCACGCCGACGCGGCCGAAATCCGCCGCCATCTCGCGGGTCAGCGATGCCAGCGCCGCCTTCGACGTCGCATAGGCCGCGCCCGCGAACGGATGCACGCGCGAGCCTGCGATCGAGGTCACGTTCACCACCGAGCCCTTGGCGGCCTTCAGTTCCTCGATCAGGCCGCGCGCCAGCATGATCGGCGCCATGAAGTTGACGCGGAATACCTTCTCCCAGGTCTCCATGTCGGTATTCAATGTGCCAAGCCGTGAACCGCCGTCGCCTTTCGGCGAGATCGCGGCGTTGTTGACCAGCGCATGCAACGTGCCGCCGGCGAGCCGCGAGCGGATTTCCTGGATCGCCTCCATGGTGTTGGCGGGATCGGACAGGTCGACCTGGATGTGATCCTCGGGGCCGGCGTCCCACGGGCACTGCTCGGGGAACGGATGCCGCGAGCAGGTGATGACGCGCCAGCCTGCGCTCGAAAAGCGGATCACAGTAGCATGGCCGATGCCGCGGCTCGCGCCGGTCAGCAGCAGCGTCCGCTTCGGCGCGTTCGGATCGGCCGCCGTGGACGGCATCGAACGCGGCTT
>JBQCIZ010000368.1:0-8080 GCA_051953235.1 Nitrobacter sp.
CGTGATGATGAGATGACCACACTGGATATTGCGACAGTACAGGCCTTTCTGCTGGTAGCCGATCTGGAGAGTTTTACGCGTGCCGCCGAAGTCACGGGCACGACACAGGCAGCCGTCAGCATGAAGTTGCAGCGCCTTGAATCCACGCTGGGCAAGCGCCTGATCGAGCGGTCGCCCCGCGCCGTCAAATTGACGGCTGATGGCGCCGCCTTTCGCGACAACGCGCTCGCGTTGATGGAAGCTCATGATCGCGCATTGGCAGGACCGCGCGTCACGCGGCAGCAGTTGACGCTCGGTATCAGCGATCACGTTGCCGGCCCCGAACTGGTGCCGCTGCTGGAGCGGTTGCACGCCACCTCCACCACCCTGTCGCTTGCTGTGACCATCGGATTCTCGCGGGCGCTGCTCGATGCCTTCGACGCGGGGCAGCTCGACGCCGTCATGGTGCGTCAGGAAGCCGGACGTCGCGGCGGCGAGAAACTGACCGACGATGTGTTCGGCTGGTTTGCATCGCCGCAGTTTCAGTGGCAGCACGGCGAGGCATTGCCGCTTGCAACACTCGCGCCACCCTGCGGCGTGCGGGCCATCGCTGCGCGCGCGCTGGATAAGGCAGGGCATCAATGGTCCGAGACCTTTGTCGGCGGCGGCGTCACCGCCGTCGTCGCGGCGGCACTGGCGGGCCTTGCCGTCGCACCTCTCGCAGCGCGGCTGGCCCCAACCGGGCTGATCGATGTCGGACCCTCGCTCGGATTGCCTCGGCTCGCCACATCGAAGGTGATCCTGCACTCGCGAGTGAGCGATCCAGCAAAACTCACGGCATTGCGCACGCTGGCGGCGACCTTCCGCAAGGTCGCGACAGTGGCCTGAAGCGCTAAGCCGTCGGCAACTGCGAGAAGCGCTCACCCGGCCGGATCATCTTTTCGGCGTTCGCCATCACGGGCTGATCTTCGATGGCCTCCACGCGGGCGGCCTCCGGCCCCTTCCGGCAACGCACCATCATCTCGGTGACGACATCGGCGGGACCGACGAACAACGCCTCGACGCTGCCGTCGCGGCGATTGCGCACCCAGCCGGCAAGACCCAGTCGCAACGCTTCGCGCGTCGTCCAGTAGCGAAAGCCAACGCCCTGAACGCGGCCGCGGATCATGACGTGCCTGATGACATCGCTCATCTTGCGTTCCGGTCCGGTAGACCGCGATACTAGCGCTTCAAGCCGAGGAAATCCGCGCCGCGCTGCTTCACCAACGCATCGCGGGTGATCCGGTTCATCAGATCCGCCGGTGCAACGCCCTTCAATTGCTTCGGCGATGCGCCTTCGCGAACAGCCTTCAGCGTCTCGTAGACCGCCTGTGTCGCAGCCGCGATCGGGGCATGTCCCTGCACCGCGATGCGGACGCGTTGACGCTCAAGGAAATCCCAGTCGATCATGTCCTCGGTCGGATTGCCCAGCACGATCGGCAGCGTCGTCGCGGCAGCCAGGACTTCGAGATCGCGCCGCGTCTTCACGCCGGTGAACATCAGCGCATCGACGCCAACAGCCTCATAGGCCTTTCCGCGCCCGATGGCATCCTCGACCGAAGTGATGGACGCAGCCCCCGTGCGCCCGACGATGACGAGCGATGGTTCGCTGCGCGCATCAAGCGCAGCCCTCATCTTGCCGACACCCTCCTCCAGCGAAATCACCTGCGCTTTCGCCTCGCCAAAGGCTTGCGGCAGCAGCGTGTCCTCGATGGTGAGGCCCGCGGTACCGGCGGCTTCCAGTTCCTCGACCGTCCGGCGGACATTGAGGGCATTGCCATAACCGTGGTCGGCATCGACCAGGAACGGCAGCGAGCCCGCACGCGACATCCGGCGGATTTGATCGGCGAATTCCGTCAGCGTGATCAGCGCGACATCGGGATCACCGAGCACCGCGAGCGACGCCACCGAACCACCGAGCATGCCGACCTCGAAGCCGAGATCTTCTGCGATCCGCACCGAGATGGCGTCGTAGACCGACGCCGGGCGGATGCAGCGCGATCCCGCAAGGATCGCACGCAAGGCCTCGCGGCGTTTCTGAAACGTCATCGCTCGCTCACGCGAATTCGAGGATCAGAGCATCGACCGCCAATGTTGCTCCGGCGGCCGCGGCGATCTTCTTGATGACCCCGTCCCGCTCGGCGCGCAGCACGTTCTGCATCTTCATGGCCTCGATCACCGCCAGCGTCTCGCCGGCCTTGACCTCTTGCCCCTCGGTCACCGCGATCGAAACCACCAGCCCTGGCATCGGGCACAACAGCGGCTTGCCGGGGTCCGCCGCGGTCGCCACCGGCATCAGCCGCGCCGATGCCGCCTCGGCCTCGGTGAATACATTGATCGCGACCTCAAAGCCCTGATGCGCGAGCTTGATACCATTGGGAACAGGCCGCACCTGCATCACGACGGGATGGCCATCGATGGTGCCCTGCCAGACCGGCTCGCCCGGAACCCATCGCGACAACAACCGATGCGCATTGCCGACGGCGCCGTCCGCGCCGACGAAGCGAACCGCAATGGCATCGCCGTCGCGCGCCACGTCAAGCAGGACCTCGTCGCGGTCGAGCCACACCGCACGGCGGCCTTCGCGTGTCACCGCGCGGCCGGTCATCTGACCGGAGATCTGCCGCTTGCGCTCGCCAAGCACGTGATCGATTGCGGCCGCCACCGCAGCGAGCCGCCGGGCGACCTCGCCTTCCGGTGCGCGCGCGGAAAAGCCTTTCGGAAACTCCTCGGCGATGAACCCGGTCGAGAGGTTGCCGGCGCGCCAGCGCGGATGGTGCATCAGCGCCGACAGGAACGGGATGTTGTGCCTGATGCCGTCGACATAGAACGCGTCGAGAGCTTGCGCCTGTGCCTCGATGGCAGCGCCGCGCGACGGCGCGTGCGTGACGAGCTTGGCGATCATCGGATCGTAGTAGATCGAAATCTCGCCGCCCTCGTACACGCCGGTGTCGTTGCGCACGGTGATGCCGTCCTGGCTCAACTCGGCCGGCGGACGATATTTGACGAGACGTCCGACCGACGGCAGGAAATTGCGGAACGGGTCTTCGGCATAGACGCGGGATTCCACCGCCCATCCCGTCAGCGTCACGTCCTTTTGCGTGATCGCGAGCTTTTCACCGGCCGCGACGCGGATCATCTGCTCGACAAGGTCGATACCGGTGATCAGTTCGGTGACGGGATGCTCGACCTGCAGGCGGGTATTCATCTCGAGGAAATAGAAACTCTTGTCCTGACCGGCGACGAATTCGACGGTGCCGGCGGAATCGTAGCTCACGGCCTTGGCCAGCGCGACCGCCTGCTCGCCCATCTTGCGGCGTGTCGTCTCGTCGAGCAGCGGCGACGGCGCCTCCTCGATGACCTTCTGGTTGCGGCGCTGGATCGAGCACTCGCGCTCGCCGAGATAGATGACGTTACCGTGCTTGTCCCCGAGCACCTGAATCTCGATGTGACGGGGATCAACAATGAACTTCTCGATGAACACGCGGTCGTCGCCGAACGACGCCTTCGCTTCCGCCTTGGCGAGATTGAAACCTTCGGCGACTTCGGATGTCGCGTGCGCGATGCGCATCCCCTTGCCGCCACCGCCGGCCGACGCCTTGATCATCACGGGATAGCCGATCTCGTCGGCGATTTTCACCGCATGCTTGTCGTCCTCGATCACGCCGAGGAATCCGGGCACCGTCGAAACCTTGGCCTTGGCCGCGGCCTTCTTGGATTCGATCTTGTCGCCCATCGCGGCGATCGCGCCGGGATTGGGGCCGATGAAGACGATGCCGGCATCCGCAAGCGCACGCGGGAACGCCTCGCGCTCGGACAGGAATCCGTAACCGGGATGCACGGCCTGCGCGCCGGTCTTGCGGCAGGCTTCCACGATCTTCTCAATAACGAGATAGCTTTCGGCCGCGGCCGGCGGTCCGATGAAGACAGCGTCATCCGCCATCTCGACGTGAAGCGCATCGCGGTCGGCTTCAGAATAGACGGCGACGGTTTCGATACCCATGCGCCGGGCGGTCTTGATGACCCGGCAGGCGATCTCGCCGCGATTGGCGATCAGAATACGTTTGAACATGCGCTTGTTTACTTGCAACCTTGAGGCGGGGTCCAGTGTTCCGGACAGTGTGCACAATCTGGCACGCGGCCGCGGCTGTAACAATTCCGTCGTACAGAAAAACTAAACAGGGGCAAAGGCTTTTTAAGCCCTAACGCCCCTGAAGGAGGTTTTGATGCGCCGCGCAATCGTGATGCTGTTGGCCGGCCTGATGCTGTCCGCGACCGCAGCATCGGCCCAGAACGACAAGCCGCACAACCTCATCCTGTTCGTGCCCGACGGCCTGCGTGGCGGGATCGTGAAGCCGGAAACGGCGCCCGTGATGGCCGAAATCCGCGACAAAGGGGTCAATTTCAGGAACTCGCATTCACTGTTCCCGACGTTCACGACGGCGAACGCGTCTGCGATGGCGAGTGGACACTACCTCGGCGATACCGGAGACTTTAGCAACACGATTTATACAGCTTATCCTGTCGCGCCTGCCGGCGGTACGGTCGTGCCGTTCCTCGAAAACGACCGCGTGCTCGGCGACGTCGATGATCACTTCAACGGTGACTACCTCAACGAGGAGACCGTCCTGAAGATGGCGCGCGAGAAAGGATATAGCACCGCAGCGATCGGCAAGCTCGGTCCGACGCTGATCTTCGATCATACCGATCGCGGCGCCCATACCATCGTCATCGACGACGCGACCGGAAGCGAAAAGGGCGTGCCGCTGTCCGAGGAGATGAAAGCCGCCCTGACCAAGGCAGGCCTTCCGCTCGCGACTCCCGGTCGCGGCGCCAACGGCAAGGCCGGCAACTTCAAGACGCCCGGCACCACCGTCGCCAATACCGTTCAGCAGGCTTACATGGCCGACGCCGCGACGAAGGTGGTGCTGCCAATGTTCAAGGCGCGCAACAAACCATTCGTGCTGGTGTTCTGGTCGCGCGATCCCGATGGCAGCCAGCACAACAACGGTGACAGCCTCAATGCGATTACGCCGGGCATCAATGGCGCGACCTCCCTCGCCGGCATCAGGAACGCCGACAACAACCTCGCGCAACTCCGCAAGACGCTCGATGATCTCGGGTTGAGTGCGACGACGAACATCATCATTTCATCCGACCACGGCTTCTCGACCATTTCGAAGGAGAGCAAGACGAGCCCCACGACCAAGGTGACCTACGCGGATACGCCGGCGAATTTCTTGCCGATGGGATTTTTGGCGATCGATCTTGCGAAAGCGCTCAAGCTGCCGCTGTTCGATCCGAACAACAAGAATGCGCCGGTCGCCGACGACGCCTATCCGCGTGCGGGTAACGGCCTGCTGGGGCAGGATCCGCTCAAGCCGGACGTTGTGGTCGCCGCCAACGGCGGATCGGACCTCATCTATCTTCCAGGCAAGGATCGCAAGCTCGCGAAACGTGTTATCAGCGCGTTACTCGAACAGGACTATGTGAGCGGCATCTTCGTCGACGACGACCTCGGCCGTTTCCCCGCGACGCTGCCGATGTCATCGCTCAATCTGAGCGGCAAGGCCGTCACGCCCCGTCCGTCCATCGTCGTGAATTTTCGCTCGTGGACGAGCGGCTGCGACGATCCGACGGTGTGTTCGGTCGAAGTGGCGGACACGGTGCTGCGCCAAGGCCAGGGCATGCACGGCAGCTTCAGCCGCGGCGACACCCGCAACTTCATGGCGGCGATCGGCCCTGACTTCAAATCGGGCTATGTCGACGAATTGCCGGTCAGCAACGCCGACGTCGGCATGACGGCCGCGAAATTGCTGGGGCTGACGCAAAAAAGCAAAGGCCATCTGATCGGACGCGTCATGACCGAAGCCACGCCGAACGGCGCCACGCCCCGCGCCTACAAGGGCAGCGTCTCGTCGCGGCCTGATGCGCAGGGCCTGCGCACGGTGTTGAACTTTCAGCGCGTCCTGAACCAGCGCTATTTCGACGCCGCGGGCTTCCCCGGCCGGAGGCTTGGTCTCGACGCCGAGGGCGGAAAACAAAAAACGGCGGGGAAATAACCCCGCCGCTCATGACCATTCGCGCTGACCGGCTCACATGCCGATGTCGAACACGTTCGGAAGATGCACCAATGGGAGAGTCGCCACGCCGATCAGGCTCGCAACCAGCGCCATCAAGGCGTGATTGTTGCGGCGCTTGCCGCGCATCTGGCTCGCGACCCATTCCAGCACTTCGATATTGACCCCAACCGCCTTGGTCGGAGCCCAGCTCTCGATGGCGGTGTCCGGCGACAGCGCAACGCTGCGCGAGGGTACCGGAAGCCCGGACGCGGAGGCTGCGTGGTGCACGATCGCCTTGGCGAAGAGGTCGTCGAATTGGCCGCCATCGCTGCGTTCGGCGGCGGCATCGTTGATGGCGAACAGGGCTTCCGCCTCGGCCCGGCTGACCGGTTCGTTATCCACGGCCGCGGCAGTCAAAAAGCGCGCGCACCAGTCGGCATCGGTAGCGTCGAGCATACGGGAAAAATGGACACGGCCCCGGGCGGTCGGTCCCTCCCCGGTGATGACGCCATCCCGCACGATGGCAAGGGCTTGCGCCACCGCCATGCGGTCCGTGATTTCGGTGGGTTGAAGAACGGTCGGTTCGGCAAAAGCTAAGGCGGCAGACATGGTATTTCTCTTCTTTTTCGGTCCCAGCAATTCCATGCGGGCGTAAACGGATGGTTAAAGAATCAACAAGCGGATCGGGTCTTTTTTAGTCGCTTGCGGAAGACCTTAGTCATGAAGCCCGTTGGTCGCTGTGACCTGCATCACGGTTCATCGCAGCGCGATCCGGCGGCCGCAGGGCCGGCTCGGGGCAACTTCGCGGCGGGCGGATTAAAACGAGGCAATCTTTCTGCCCCCGCATTGGGGAGCAAAACACGATGCCAGCGGTTCATCCGAATGGAGAAAGTTTTGTCCTTTTCCGCCAGACGGTTCCCTTCGTGGCCCGCGAGTCCTATACTTCCCAAAGTAAGACAAAATCACCAGCAATTTGAACGACATGAGGTCCAGCCATGACACTTGCGATCAACGCGGAAGCCCCCGATTTCGAAGCCGAAACCACTGAAGGTCACATCCGCTTCCATGAGTGGCTGGGCAATAGCTGGGGGCTTCTGTTCTCCCACCCCAAGGACTTCACGCCGGTCTGCACGACCGAACTCGGCGCAGTAGCCCGCCTGAAGCCGGAATTCGACAAGCGCGGCGTCAAGACGATTGGCCTGAGCGTCGATCCCGTGAACAAGCACGCGCAATGGGCCGAGGACATCAAGGAGACGCAGGGCGCCGCCCCGAACTTCCCGATGATCGGCGACACCGATTTCAAGGTCTCGAAGCTGTACGACATGCTGCCGGCCAGCACCTCCGGCGACGTCAACACCCGCACCGCGAACGACAATGCCACGGTGCGCAACGTCTTCATCATCGGCCCCGACAAGAAGATCAAGCTCGTGCTGGTCTACCCGATGTCGGTTGGCCGCAATTTCCAGGAAATCCTGCGCGCGATCGACGCGCTGCAGCTCGGTGCCAAGCATCGCGTCTCCACCCCGGCTGACTGGAAACAGGGCGAAGACGTGATCCTCGGCGGCGCCATCAGCGATGAGGAAGCCAAGAAGCTGTATCCGCAGGGCTGGAAGGCGCCGAAACCGTATATCCGCATCGTGCCGCAACCGAAGTAAGCCGGGACAAGCGGAGTGCATCGAGGGGACGCTTCGGCGTCCCCTTTTGTTTTGCCCGTTATTCTCTCGGTGGCGCTCAAGCCGTCGCGGCAGCGTCGACGATCAGCAAGCCGAGGGCCGCGGCGACTGCCGTGACGAACGCGCCCCACGCAACATCCACAATCACCACCGGCCAGGTCCAGTGCTTCAAAAGCGCGAGCGCCGTGAGTTCGAACGTCGCGTAGCAAAACAGGCCGAATAGTGCGCCGTAGAGCAGCGCCGAACGCCATGTCGCATGCTGCGTGCCGTTGGCGAAGATCACGATGCCGGCGGCATAAAGCAGATAGAACAGGATCGCCGGCGGCA
>JBQCIZ010000369.1:0-4884 GCA_051953235.1 Nitrobacter sp.
GCCGCGCGGATCGCGGCCGAGCTTGATCGCCTCAATGCCGAGCGGCGCGTGATCGAGCAGGCGGCGGAAGCGCAGGCGGAAGCCGAGGCGCTGGCCTCGCTCGGCCGCGAGGACAAAGGCTCCGTCATCGTCACCGCATCCGAAGGCTGGCATCCCGGCGTCGTCGGTCTGGTGGCATCGCGGTTGAAGGACAAGTTTTCCCGGCCCGCTTTCGTGGTCGCGCTGGAGCCCGGCGGTATCGGTACCGGATCGGGCCGCTCCATCGGCGGCGTCGATCTCGGCAAGGCGGTACGGCAGGCTGTCAATGACGGTGTGCTGCTCAAAGGCGGCGGTCATGCCATGGCGGCGGGTGTGACGCTGCGCAAGGAACGGCTGGCGGATTTCCGGGCCTACATGGAAAACACGCTGGCGGCGGATGTCGCGCAATCGCGCCACGTGCGCGAGCTGTTCGTCGACGGCGCGGTCAGCGCGCGCGCGGTGACGCCGGAGTTCGTCGCAACGCTCAATCGCGCCGGGCCGTTCGGTGCCGGCAATCCTGAGCCTGTGGTGGCGCTGCCGTCGCATCAACTCGTGTATGCGGACGAGGTCGGGCAGGCGCACCTGCGGCTGCGTTTCAAGTCGGGCGATGGTGCGATCGTCAACGGCATCGCGTTCCGCGCCATCGGCCAGCCGCTGGGCCACGCGCTGGCGCAGATGCGCGGGCAGGCCGTGCATGTGGCGGGATCGCTTGCCGTGGATCGCTGGCAGGGATCGGAGCGCGTGCAGTTGCGCGTGATGGATGTTGCAATGCCTGACCCGGGCCCTGCGACCATTCGGTAGGGTCTCGCGTTTGATGGGAACGTGTCACCGAGCACAACGAACTCCCTCTCCCATGGGGAGAGGGGGTAAGAATTCTCGGTATTGGAAATCCCCCTCAGCCGACCGCTTTCGCTGCGCTTCGTCGGTCGACCTCTCCCCGGCGGGGAGAGGTGAAGAGGGAGCTACGATCCTCCTCGCAGCTTCGCCAGCACTTGGAGCCCAGCATAGCCATCGGGCTGCAGTCCGACGCGCGCCTGAAAATCCTTCACCGCTTTCATCGTGTCGTTGCCGACGCGGCCGTCGGTGCCGCCGGTGTCGAAGCCGGCCTTGGTCAGACGGGTCTGCACCTCCTTCACCTCGGCGAGCGTCAACGCGCGCTCCGATCCGGGGAAGGGCTGGATGAACGGCGGCGCGCCGAGAATGCGATCGCCGAGATGGCAGATCGCCAGCGCATAGTTCATCGACGGGTTGTAGCTGCGGACCGCGTAGAAATTCGGTCCCAGCAGGAACGCAGGTCCGCCCGGTTCCGGAATCCAGAGCTTTGCCGAGGCGTTCGGCTGTGGAAACGGCTTGCCGTCGGCGCGATGGACGCCGGCGCTGGCCCATGCGGCATAGCTGCGGCTGCCGCTGGCGCTGCCACCGGGCGCGCGCACTTCATATCCCCAATGTTCGCCGCGATGATATTTGCCGCGATTGATCAGATAACGCGCCGTCGAACCGAGCGCATCGTCCGGCTTTCCGAACGGCGAGACCCGCCCGTCGCCGTCATAGTCCATGCCGACATGCAGCCACACTTCTGGCATCCATTGGGTGTGTCCCATGGCGCCGGCCCATGAGCCGCGCATCTCCTCGGGCGTGCTCCAGCCCTTGTCGACAATGCGCAGCGCATTGATCAGTTCGGTTTCCCAGTAGCTGCGCCGCCGCGGTTCGTTCCACGCCAGCGCGGCGAGCGAGGGAAACACCGGGCGCATGTGGTTCTTCTGAACCAGCGGATCGCCGAACGCGGATTCAACGCCCCACAGCGCCAGCAGCGTGCCGCGCTCGACGCCGAAGTCGCGTTCGATCCGTGCGAACACCGCCTCGTTCTTTCGGAGCGCTTCCTTGCCAGCGATGATCCGCCAGTCCGAGACGCGGCGATTGATGTACTGCCAGGTCTTTTCGTGAAACTCCGGCTGATTGTGCATTTGTTTGAAGACGCTCATGTCCGGCTCGACCCGGCCCATGCAGCGGGTCCACGTCGCTTCCGAAATGCCTTTCGCCAGCGCACGGGCGCGGAACCTGTCGCGCCATTGATCGAATCCCGGAGGCGCGGCTGCGCGCGCAGGGAAGGGTGCGAGAGCGACCGACGTGGCCAGCAGTTGCAGTGTGCGCCGGCGGCTGATCTGGATTAGGGAATCGTCAGATGTCATGAGGGCAGCTTAACGGACAGGCGCAGCCGGCCGCAAAGGCCATTGCGTCGCGGGAACCGGCGCCAGATCCACTAGCCGTCGCCAAGTTCCAGCGCAATCCGGGCCAGCCATCGCCGGATCGCCGCCGCCGTCCGCGCATTCAGCCCCGCGCCGAGCTTGCGCTCAACCGCCATCGCATGGCGGCGGCATTTGCCGAGCAACGTCGTGCCGCGGCGGGTCAGGCTCCATTGCAGCACGCGGCCATGTACCGGATGCGGTGCTTTCCGGATCGCGCCATCGCGTTCGAGGTTGCGGATGATGAGACCGACGGTTTGCGGCGTCAGCAACGCCACCCGGGCGAGATCCGCGCCCGACAGTCCCGGATAGGCCTTCAGCATGGTCAGCACCACGAACTGCGGCGGTGTGACGCCGAGCTCTCCGAGCGCGCGCTCCATCGTCAGGCGCGTCGCGGCCTGCGCCTGCCGGAGCAGATAGGCGAGGTAGCCGCTTTCGCCGCGGCCGGGCGGTGGCGGGACAGCGGGCCGAATAGCGGCTGCTTTTTTTGCGCGGCGCGATTTTGCCGTCTTGCGAGGCCGCGCCAATTTCGTCCGCCCGCTTGCCTTGCGTCTCATATAAGGCCTCTTATAATATATCAGATGTCTTATATATACTACGGTAGGAGCGCTTGGCGATGTCGAAATATCAAGGTGCCCGGCTCGAGTGGCAGGATTTCAAAACAGTCGTGCCTGAGGTCAATGCTGCCGTACAGGCGCTATCGCAGATCGCAGCGAAGGCAGGTCTCGACAAGCAATTGCTGGAGTTGATCAAGATCCGCGCCTCGCAGATCAACGGCTGTGCCTTTTGCTTGCAGTATCACATCCTCACGGCCGAGACGCTCGGCATTCCCCCGGACAAGCTGAACCTGCTGGCGGTCTGGCGCGAGGCGCCGGTCTTTTCGGATCGCGAACGCGCAGCGCTGGCGTGGACGGAGGCGCTGACGACGCTTGGACATGGCGTCGGCGATGACGTCTATGACACCGCGCGGGCCGAGTTCTCGGAGAGTGAACTGGCCTATCTGAGCTCGGCAGTCGCCGTCATCAACGTCTGGAACAGGTTTGGCGTCGCCTATCGCTGGACACCGCCGGCGCGGCCCAAATCGCAGCCGCAGGCGGCTGCATCCTGAATTCTGCGGAGGCGTTGGACCCGCCTAGTTGTCGTTCTCGCCACCGCCACCTTCGGCAGGCTTCTCCGGATGGGTCGGATCCTGCGGTTGCGGTTTTGATTGTGAAGTCTCGGGCGCGCTCGTCACCTCGCGGCCGCGTCCGCCGATCAGGCGTTCATAGGCCGAAATCAGGGTGACGTAGGGATTGACCCAGAGCCAGCCGTCGCGCGTGAACACCTGCACGTCGAAATGCAGATGCGCCGTGGTGCCGCCGGGATAATCCATATAGTTGGAGACCATGCCGATCTTCTCGCCTTCGCTGACGCGACGGTCGTTGAGAACGCCGTCCTCATCTAGTTGCACCGGATTCATGTGCATGTAGCGAAAGCGTACGTGCTCGTTGCGGGTATTCACCAGCAATGTGACGGCTTGCTGCTTGGGCGAGCGGATGATGACGCCGTCGCGCACGGCGACGACCGCATAGCGGTTGGGGATGCAGCGATCGGCGCCGTCATTGCGGAGCGTGCACGTCGCGGGCCGGATATCCTGACCCTGATGGCCGGAGCCTGCGGGACACTGCCCGACATTGAAATCGCGCGCTTCGCAGAAATTGTCCCGCCAGGGATAGGAGTAGTTCTCGGTCGCGGACTCGTCGAACACCAGCGGCTTGTTGCTGGACTTGCAGTGATAGGACGCACCCTTGGCATGGGGCGGCGGGATGCGGCCGCGATGAAAGCAGTCGCCCCAGTTCAGGAACGATTGCGAATTGGCATAGGCCGGCGCCTGTTCGATGGGAAAGCGGATCTGGGAATAGACCGTCCAGTCGGGCCGACCGCCCTGACCGCGATAGCCGCTGTTCGTAATGATGTCGCCCGGCGGGCGGTAAGTGAAATCGGGTGACGGCGTTTCCGGGCGCGGCATGAGGTCCGGCGCGATGTTTATGCGGGTCCGCGACGGCCGTCCGCCGGCGACGCGCAGGGCTTTCAGAAACCGCTCGGCCACCACCGATGCTTCGCGGCAGGCCAGCCGTTTGGCGCGCGGCACGCTGTCGAGGCACTGGATCGAGACCACATAGGGAACGCCGAAGCGCGTGAAGGCGTAGCGAACGTAGCCCTCACGGATGGTGCGGTGAAGGTCGGGAAACTGTGCGGCCAGCGCCCGCACCGGCTCGCCTTTTCCGTTGGTGGGATCGTCGATGTCGTAGGTCAGGATCGAACCGGTGATCTGGACCTCGACCGGCTTGGCATAGGTTAGTTGCGGCATGTCGCCGGTGCCGGGCAGCAACGCGAACTCCGCGTCGTAGCCGGACAGGCCTGCGCTAAAAACCTCGGCCGGCTGGAACCCCGCCTGATAGTGTGAGAGCGTCGGACTCTCCGGTGCGCCAGATGCGTGGGCGCTGAGATACATTCCTGTATCGAACGGCAGCAGCACCGGCACCGGGCTCTGGTTGATGCCGGCAAAGATCGGCAGCGTCACCGCATTGAGCTGCATCAGCGCCGGCATGGTGCGCGGATCGGATGGCGGCAGCAGGCGCCG
>JBQCIZ010000370.1:0-9055 GCA_051953235.1 Nitrobacter sp.
CCAACCATGAAGAGGTGGCGGCCGCAACGGAAACGCTGTATCGGCCAATCATCGAACGGCCTCAATACGCATCCAATAGGCTTCCATGAGATATCTCGCGCCTCTGACGGCAGCTCTGATCACGCTGGCCACCATGGCTTCCGCCGTTGCGGACGACCCGGTCTATGCGCCGGGCGCCCGGATCGGGCTTATTCCGCTGGTGGGCCTTGCCCCGTCGAAGACCTTCCCGGGCTTCGAAACGGACGATCATCGGGTCAAGGTCGTCGTCGCCGAACTTCCCACGGGAGCCTTCAAGGACGTGGAAGCCGCCGCCAAGGCCAACGTCGCCAGCACGCAGGGCATAAAACCCCAGGGTCTCGAGACAGCGAGCGGCCAAGGTTATTTCATCGTCGAAACCGCCAAGAGCGGCAATGACAACGTCCGGCGCTATTCCATGGTGGTCTCGGGCGGGACGTTCACGGGATATGTCGCAGCGCAAATCCCGGAGAACGTCGAGAAGGTCTATTCCGACCAGGCCATCCGCAAGATGTTCGCCACGGTCGTCCTGCGCAAGGAAGTACCGGTCGAGGAGCAACTCGGCCTGTTGCCTTTCAAGATGACCGAGTTGAGCTCATTCAAAATGGTGCGAACGCTGGTCCCGGGAGCCGCGATCTTGCTCTCCGATGCGGCGACCGACGACGACATCGACAGCAAGGCTTTCATGTTGATCAACCTGGTCGGCTCCGCGCCGGAAAGGCCTGATGATCGAGGCCGGTTCGCACGCGACCTTTCGGCCACCATTCCAAATCTGCGCGACGGGCATATCACCATGTCCGAGCCGATCCGCATCAACGGATCGCCCGGATATGAAACACGGATCGACGCCACCAACACGAAATCGAACAAGCCGGTGACCGTGGTGCAGTGGCTGGTGTTTGGCGGCGGCACTGCGGCGATGCGGCTGATCGCAAGCACGCCAAAGGACGAATGGGAGTCGGCATTTCCGCGCTTCCGTGCGGTTCGCGACGGTATCCGCCCGCGGTAACCCGAGGCCGATCGTCTATCGCGCACCATCTTTACGTCTGCCGGGCGACCTGATTTGCTGAAGCCATCCACGATGGAGGGCCTACCATGCATCACAGACGACAGGTTCTTGCAGGTATGGGCGCCGTGACCCTCGCAGGCCTAACTCCAAGAGCCGGACGTGCGGCGGGCAAGATCGCCATCGACGACTCCTCGGTTCTGCTCGTCATCGACGTGCAGAACTGTTTCCTTCCCGGCGGCAGTCTCGCCGTGAAGGATGGCGACAAGGTCGTGCCGGTGATCAACCGCCTCGCTAAGGGTTTCACTAACGTGGTGATGACACAGGACTGGCACGCTGCCGGTCACGTCTCCTTCGCGTCGAGCCACCCCGGAAAGAAGCCGTTCGAAACCATCGACCTCAGCTACGGCAAGCAAGTGCTCTGGCCCGACCACTGCGTGCAGGGTACCGACGGCGCCGCGCTATCGAAGGATCTGTCGATCCCGCAGGCCGAGCTGATCATCCGCAAGGGATTTCACAAGAACGTCGACAGCTATTCGGCCTTCACCGAAGCGGACGGCAAGACCACCACGGGACTCTCCAGCTATCTGAAGGCACGCAAGCTGCACCGCGTTTTCGTCGCGGGCCTCGCCACCGATTTCTGCGTGGCGTGGAGTGCGATGGACGCACGCAAGGCCGGTTTCGAGACCTACGTCATCGAAGACGCCTGCCGCGGCATCGACACCCAGGGCTCGCTGGCGAAAGCATGGGCCGACATGGCCAAGGCTGGCGTCAAACGAATCCAGTCGAGCGACATCGCAGCCTGAGCACGCGCGGCATCGGCCCTATTCCGACGCCGCAGGCGCGGCTTTCGCACCGCCCTTCGCGACGCCGACCAGCGCGGGACGCAGCACGCGCTCGCCGATCATGTAGCCCGCCTGGATGACCTGCGCGATGGTACCGGCCGGAACGGACGGATCGGGAACTTCGTACATCGCCTGATGAACGTTCGGATCGAACTTTTCGCCGGCCGGATCGAATTTCTTCACACCATGCTTTTCCAGCGCGTTATGCAGCGACCGCTCGGTCAATTCGACGCCTTCGATCAGCGACTTGAGGCCGGGATCGGCCGCAGCGCGTGCTTCGGCCGGCACCGCATCGAGCGCACGCTGCAGATTGTCAGCGATATCCAGCACGTCCCGCGCGAATCCCGAAATGCCGTAGGTTCGGGCATCCGACACCTCGCGCGCAGTGCGCTTGCGCAGATTTTCCATCTCCGCCAGCGTGCGCAGCATCCGGTCCTTCGCCTCCGTGACCTCCTTGGTCAGCGCTTCTACCGACCCCTCTTCGGGATCGTCGGGCATGATGTACGGCTTGGAAACGACAGGCTCACCCTGAGCCGCTGCTTCCGGCTTGTCGCTCTTGCCGTTTGAATCAGTCATGACAGTGCCTTCTTGAACATCGGACATCAAATTATGGATTTCACGCCCGGATATCGTGGTTCAGGCGCAAAAATCAAGCGCGGTGGCTATCTGCCGAGCATTTGGCTGACGATACGGGCCGCATAATCCACCATCGGGATCACCCGAGCGTAGTTCAGCCGGGTCGGCCCGATGACGCCGAGAACACCGACGATATGACCTGCGCCGTCGCTGTAGGGCGCGATGATCGTCGAGGATCCCGATAGCGAGAACAGCTTGTTTTCCGAGCCGATGAAGATACGGACGCCATCGGCGCGCTCGGCGCGTCCGAGCAAGTCGATCACGCCGCGCTTGGTTTCGAGATCGTCAAATAGCAGTCGTACCCGCTCGAGGTCTTCCAGCGCGTGGAGATCCTCCAGCAGGTTGGCGTGACCGCGCACGATCAGTTGCCGTTCGTCCTTGTCGCCACCCGACCAGCTCGCGATTCCGGCCGCGATGACTTTCTGGGTCAACTGGTCGAGTTCCGTCCTGTCCTGCGTCAGCGCCGTCTCGAGCTCCAGCCGGGCCTCGGCCAATGTGCGCCCGCGGATTCGCGCATTCAGGAAGTTCGATGCTTCGGCAAGCGCAGACGTCGTGACGCCGGATGGCATCGTCAGCACACGGTTTTCGACCTGACCGTCCTCAGCCACGAGAACGACAAGCGCTTTCTCCGGCTCGAGCCTTACAAATTCAATGTGCTTCAGATGCACGTTGGATTTGGCCGTCAGAACCACCGCCGCCGCCCGCGTCAAACCCGATAGCCGCGTCAACGCGTCGCCGAGCGCGGCCTCGACCGATTGCGCCTTGCCGACGGAGGCAAGCTGGGTCTGGATCGACTGCCGCTCCGGCTCGGTCAGATCGCCGACCTGCATCAGCGCATCGACGAAGAACCGCAGGCCCAGCTCGGTCGGCAGCCGTCCGGCCGACGTATGCGGTGCGTAAATCAGGCCGAGCTGTTCGAGGTCCGACATGACGTTGCGGACCGAAGCCGGCGACAGCGGAACTGCGATCAGGCGCGAAATATTGCGCGAGCCCACCGGCTCGCCGGTCGCGAGATAACTCTCGACGATTTGACGAAAAATATCGCGCGACCGCTCGTTGAGCTGGGCAAGCCCGGCTTTCGGGGCAATCAGACCGATCGGATCATGATGAGCCAACGACTATCTCCCGCGCATGCTCATTTGCGCCTGACAACCGGTCTAATTTGTCTCTCCGGAGCTCCGGTTACAAGTCGCCTTTACGGTGGCGAGCGGTCTGCCAGCCCTTGCCGCTGCGGTCGCTCACCCCTAAAAGCACCGCGAGAATACCGATTTTCACGAAATAACTGGAGGGTTTCCCATGCGGCCAAGCCGCCGTGCACCGGATGAACTGCGCGCCGTATCGCTGGAGCGCGGCGTCGTCAAATACGCCGAGGGTTCCTGCATGGTGAAATTCGGCGATACCCACGTACTGGTGACAGCAACCCTCGAGGAGCGGCTGCCGCCGTGGCTGAAGGGCCAGGGGCGCGGCTGGGTCACGGCCGAATATGGCATGCTGCCGCGTGCCACGCTTGAACGGACGCGTCGCGAGGCCTCGGCCGGCAAGCAGGGCGGACGCACCGTCGAAATCCAGCGCCTGATCGGACGCTCGCTGCGGGCAGCCGTCGATCTCCAGGCGCTCGGCGAACGCCAGATCACCGTCGATTGCGACGTGATCCAGGCAGACGGCGGTACCCGCACCGCATCCATCACCGGCGCGTGGGTCGCGCTCGCCGACTGCATCGGCTGGATGAAGACCCGCAACATGATCAAGACCAACGTGCTGCGCGACAACGTCGCGGCGATCTCCTGCGGCATCTACAACGGCACGCCGGTACTCGATCTCGACTATGCCGAGGATTCGGAAGCCGAGACCGACGCCAACTTCGTCATGACTGGCGACGGCCGCATCATCGAGGTGCAGGGAACCGCCGAGAAAACCCCGTTTTCTCAAGATGAATTCCTCGCGCTGATGGCGCTTGCGAAAAAAGGGGTCGCGCGGCTGGTGGATTTGCAGAAAATGGCGGTGGCGTGATTCGCGCTTCGTTGGCGCAATAGTCCAGGATGGCCATGCATCGTCGCATCACCGGCAGGCTCGTGATCGCCACCCACAATCCCGGCAAGCTCGCCGAGATGCGTGAGTTGCTCGCGCCATATGGCATCGAGGCGGTTTCCGCAGGTGAGCTTGGGCTCGACGAGCCCGAGGAGACCGGCGACAGCTTTCGCGCCAACGCCATGATCAAGGCCGTTGCGGCGGCGAAGACCGCGAAACTCCCCGCCTTTGCCGATGATTCCGGCCTCGTCGTCGATGCGCTCGATGGTGCGCCGGGCATCTATTCCGCCCGCTGGGCCGGCGAGACCAAGGACTTTTCCGCAGCAATGGCGCGGATCGAGCGGTTGCTGCAGGAGCGCGGCGCGACCAATCCGGAGACGCGAAAGGCTCATTTCGTCTCCGCGCTGTGCGTCGCGTGGCCGGACGACCACCTTGAGGAAGTCGAAGCGCGAGCCGATGGCACTCTCGTGTGGCCACCGCGGGGCACGGCCGGATTTGGCTATGATCCGGCATTTCTGCCGGACGGACACACGCGCACCTTCGGCGAGATGACCAGCGTCGAGAAGCATGGACTTCCGCCGCTCGGGCTTGGCCTGTCGCATCGCGCCCGTGCCTTCGTGAAGCTGGCGGAGATCTGTCTTGACCAGCGATGACACCAATCCCGCATTCGGCGTCTACGTGCACTGGCCCTTCTGCCTGTCGAAATGTCCGTATTGCGACTTCAACAGCCACGTCCGGCATGCGCCGATCGACGAAGAGCGCTTTGTGCGCGCGTTTGTACGAGAGATCGAGACCACGGCGGCACGGGCGCCTAGACGGGAGGTGTCTTCGATTTTTCTCGGTGGCGGCACGCCCTCGCTGATGCAGCCGCAGACGGTCGGTGCGATCCTCGATGCCATCGGAAAACACTGGCGCGTCGTTCGCGACGTCGAGGTTACGCTGGAAGCCAATCCGACCAGCGTCGAGGCCACGCGGTTTCGCGGCTATCGCGCCGCTGGCGTCAACCGCGTGTCGCTTGGCGTGCAGGCGCTGGACGATGCATCGCTGAAAGCGCTTGGACGTCTGCATACCGCACGCGAAGCGCTCGATGCGGTTGCGATCGCACGCGCAGCCTTCGACCGCTATTCATTCGACCTGATTTACGCCCGTCCCGACCAGACGCCGCAGATGTGGGCCGAGGAACTGCAGCACGCGATCGCGGAGGCCGCCGAACATCTGTCGCTCTATCAGCTGACCATCGAGGAAGGCACGCCATTCTTCGGTCTGCACGCGGCGGGAAAACTCAAGACGCCGGATGAGGCGGTTGCGCGCGCGCTGTACGATGTGACGCAGGACGTTTGCGCGCGTCACGGCTTGCCGGCTTACGAGATTTCAAATCACGCACGTCCCGGCACGGAGTGCCGGCACAACCTGGTTTACTGGCGCGGCCAGGAATATGCGGGGATCGGCCCCGGAGCGCATGGACGGCTCGACATCGACGGCATCCGGCATGCCATCGCCACCGAAAAGCGGCCCGAGACCTGGCTGATGCGCGTCGAGGCGACCGGAAGCGGTGTCGTCGCAGACGATCTTCTGAACAGCGAGGAGCGCGCCGACGAATTCCTGCTGATGGGATTGCGGTTGCGCGAAGGAATCGACCCGCAACGTTACGCGGCGCTGTCTGGCCGTTCGCTCGATCCGCATCGAATCGCGATCCTGCGCGAAGAAGGCGCCATCGCAATCGGCCCCGATGGCCGCTTACGCGTCACGCAGGATGGCTTTCCGGTTCTCGATGCTGTGGTGGCCGACCTCGCCGCCTGACCAAGCAAAGTTGCTGTGCTTCGCGTCAGGACAACACGTCAGCAAATCGACTGAAGATCAGGCGCTGAAACTCTTGGGCGAGCCGGCAACCGCCTGGCCACCACCGGATGCGACTCGCATGACAGCGAGACCCCGCTGGTTGGTGCCGTCGGAGCGAAACCGGAACAGGCCGTCGATGCCGGCGAAGCCCGACGGATTGATCAGCGTCTCCGCCGCAAAGCGTTGCGCACCCTGGGTCCGTGCAAGGGCCGCAACCAGCGCAACGGCGTCGTAAGCGAGAGTTGCCGTGCGTACGGGTTCGCCGCCGTACTTGGCGCGATAGCGGCCTGCGAAGCTGCGGAAACCGGAGGGATCGGGCGCCGCATAGAGACCGCCCTGGAGCGACGCGCTCGCAAATACCCGCGGGTTGTCCCACAAGCCCGTGCCGAGAAGCTGGACGTTGCGCAAATTCGCACCAGCCGCTGTCAGCGCATCGGCGACCGAGACCACCGCGTCACCATCATCGGCGATAAGGAGCGCATCGGCGGAGCGAAGCGATTGCGCCATGTTGCGTGCCGCGGCGGAACGATCGGCTGCATACTTTTCAAACGCGACGATTCGTCCGCCACGACGGGCGACCGTCTGCTTGAAGGCGACCTCGACAACATTGCCGTAGGCATTTTCAGGAACCATCGCGGCAAACGAGCGCTTTCCAATGCTCACGGCATATTCAACGATCCGGTCGACGTCCGATTCCGGCAGGAAGCTCAGAAGATAGACGCCCCGGCCCGCGACGCTCGAATCGGTTGAAAACGCGATCACCGAAATGCCCCGCGTACGCGCCACCTGTGCGGTCGCCGGCACCGATGCGGCAAACAACGGCCCGAGAATGATCTCGGCACCTTCATCGATGGCCTGCTGCGCTCCCTGCTGCGCGCCTTGGGCCGAACCAGCGTCATCCTTGATCAGCAACTGGATATTCGGATTCTGGAATTCCGACAGCGCCATTTCGGCCGCGTTCTTCATCGACTGCGCGGCAACACCGGCATTGCCGGCGGCCGACAGCGGCAGAACAAGACCAACCTTGACCTGTCCTGTTCCAACAGCAACCGGCTGTTGCGGCGGGCCGGCCGGAGCGGGAGAGGAACCAAAGTTATTGGTCAGCGATTGCTGGACCCCCGAGCAGGCACTGAGCAAGGGCGCACCAATGACAAGGCCCAATGCCGTTCGCCGGGTCGTGCCCGGCCGGTCGAATTTTGCTTTGGACGGATCCGTCATCGTCGCCTTATCACTCTTCCATAACCCTGTTTCCGATCGGCCCGAACACAGCTCTTCCGACCAGCAAGACGGATGGATTCAGGCATATTGTCGACGAATAGTTAACCAAAACAAAAGGATTGTGTCCGCCACGACTTTAGCACCGGACGCCCTTCAGGGACCATGAAACCCGCCGCCATCGCGCAATAACACCGAAAACGGGGTCCCATTTTGCATAATTCCCACTAGTGTTGCGGAATGCGCACAAAACCTGCCGCTCTGAAACCGGACGCCGAAATTCCCGCCGTCAGAACCTTCTCCATCGCAGGTCATGAACTGGTGGCGCGCAAGGCAACGCCGGGTCTTCATCTGGTTGCCACGCCGATCGGCAATCTCGGGGACATTACTCTGCGCGCGCTGGAGACGCTTGCCGGCGTCGATATCATCGCCTGTGAAGACACCCGCATCACCCGCCGACTGACCGAGCGCTTCGCAATCTCCGCCGTGTTGAAGCCCTATCACGAGCACAACGCCGCCGCGGCCCGCCCCAAAATTCTGGAACAGCTCGCACAGGGCGCATCCATCGCGCTGGTATCCGATGCCGGCACGCCGCTGATTTCCGATCCCGGCTTCAAGCTGGTGCGCGAGGTTTGCGCCGCTGGCTATCCCGTGGTCGCGCTGCCTGGACCATCCTCCGTGCTGGCGGCGCTCTCCGTCGCCGCATTGCCGACGGACCGTTTCTTCTTCGAGGGATTTTTGCCTGCGAAGGAGACCGCGCGCCGAACTCGGCTCGCAGAGCTTGCAAGAATCGACGCCACGCTGGTGATGTTTGAATCCGGCAGCCGAATCCAGGACTCTCTGCAAGACCTCGCAGCCGTCATGGGCCTGCGTGACGCCGCGATCTGCCGCGAACTGACAAAACTGCACGAGGATATCCGCCGCGCATCGCTCTCGGAGCTGGCAGACCGTGCCGGGGCGCTGGAGACCCGGGGCGAATTCGTGCTGGTCGTAGGCCCTCCTGCCGCGGACGCAAAAGTGATGTCGTCGAGCGATTTGGACGATCTGCTGCTCGCCTCGTTGAAGGAGAACAGCGTGAAGGACAGCGTGGCCCGCGCAGTCGAATTGTCCGGCCGCCCCCGGCGCGAGGTCTATGCCCGCGCGCTCGAACTTGCCGGACAGCATCGGTCCCGGGAGAACCATGGCAACGACTAAAGGCCCGCCGCGAGACGCGAAACCGGCAGCGCCCGAGCGCGTCGCCGCTTTCCGCACCGGTCTGTCGGCCGAAAGCCGCGCTGCAGCTTGGCTGATCGCCAAGGGTTATCGCATTCTGGCGCGCCGGTTTCGCACACCCCACGGCGAGATCGACATTGTGGCGCGGCGGCGCCAGTTGCTGGCTTTCATCGAGGTCAAGGCGCGCGCCAGCCTCGACGAGGCCGCCTATGCCGTGACGCCGCGGCAGCAACAGCGGATCATCGATGCCGCACAAGGC
>JBQCIZ010000371.1:0-8160 GCA_051953235.1 Nitrobacter sp.
CAGCATTTTTTTAGAGCTGACCATGGGTCTTGGTCCCTGATCAAGCCGCAGGCGCAAGATCGGCGTTTTGCTCACCCGGAATGGGAAAGCCCGCCCTTTAACCTGTTGGCCCAGGCGTTTCTGCTCGGTCAGCAATGGTGGCACAATGCGACCACCGGCGTACGCGGCGTCGCCGGGCAGAACGAGGCAATCGTCGAATTCTCGATCAGGCAGATGCTGGACGTGCTGGCGCCATCCAACTTCGCCGCGACCAACCCCGAGGTCCTGCAGAAGGCGTTCCGGAGCGGCGGCGCAAATTTCGTGTTCGGTTGGCAGAACTTCTGCAACGACTGGATCCGCCTCTTGCAGGGTAGCCAGCAAGCGGCCGACAGCACCGAGTTTGTCGTCGGCAAAAGCGTTGCGACGTCCTGCGGCAAAGTCGTATTCCGCAACGAATTGATCGAATTGATCCAATATTATCCGACGACGAACAAAGTACGGCCTGAGCCGATCCTGATCGTACCGGCCTGGATCATGAAATACTACATTCTCGACCTCTCACCGCGCAACTCGCTGGTGAAGTATCTCACCGGTCAGGGTTTCACCGTGTTCGTGATTTCATGGCGCAATCCAAATGCCGCGGACCGTGATCTTGCTTTCGACGATTATCGCTGGCTCGGCGTGGAGGCTGCACTTGCTGCCATTGCGAGCATCTTACCGGCCCGGCAGGTTCATGCGCTCGGTTATTGTCTGGGAGGTACCTTGCTCTCGATCGCGGCCGCGACTATGGCGCGTGAAGGAGACAATCGCCTGAAGTCGATAACCCTTCTCGCCGCGCAGACCGATTTCACCGAGGCCGGTGAGCTGACGCTGTTTATCAACGAAAGCCAGATTGCATTTCTGGAAGACATGATGTGGCAACGCGGGTTCTTGGATACGCCGCAGATGGCGGGCGCATTTCAGCTATTGCGCTCCAACGACCTGATCTGGTCGCGAATCATTCGGGACTATTTGATAGGAGAGCGGGCGCCGCCGAGCGATATCATGGCGTGGAACGCAGATGCGACACGCCTTCCGTACCGCATGCACGCGGAATATCTGCGCAAGCTTTTCCTTAACAACGATCTTGCCGAGGGGCGTTATCTCGTCCAGGGAAGGCCGATTTCGCTGTCGGACATTCACACGCCCATGTTCGTGGTCGGAACAGTTCGCGATCATGTTGCCCCCTGGAAGTCGACTTACAAGATCCATTTCCAGGTCGATACTGACGTGACGTTCCTTTTGACCAGCGGCGGTCACAATGCAGGCATTGTAGCGCCGCCGGACGAGGAAGGGCACAGCTACCGGATGAGGACGAAGGCCGCCAGCGACAACTACATTGGCCCGGACGAATGGCTAAAGACGACGGAATCGGTCGAAGGATCGTGGTGGCCTGCATGGACGGTGTGGCTGGTGGCACACTCTGGCGAGCCTTGCGAGCCGCCAGGAATGGGCACCGTACCTGCGGGCGAGAAGATCTTGCCTGATGCGCCGGGCGACTACGTTCGAGGGTGACATCGAAATGTGTGCGCAGCCGCCATTTATTGACGGGCTCGGCAAGTCGAGTAGCCGAACATGGCATAAAGCGGGCATCTCTTGAAGAACGCCGTCAAGAGCAGCACCAGGCCGATCAATCCGATCCAGTGCCAGCCTTGAATCGACAAGCCATCCTGCAACGCGTACGCGACCAAAGCGAGTCCCACCACGATCCGTACATACTGATCGATCGTACTCACATTTACCGGCATGATCTTTCTCCTTCCGATAAGCCACGGTTAATGAACAATGCCAAGATCGCACGGATTCGGATTGGGGCTTTGATCTGTCTCAACTGAGAATTCTCGGCCGGATAAGTCGACTGGATTTGCCATAAGGCCGAACCATCAGGCTCCAATCGCGTCGATTAAGCGCGCACTGCTCGCAGCAGGCCGAGCATTGCCCTGAAACAACGATTTTCTCGCCCGTAAGGGATCGCGCACGTCGATCCTGTTGCTCAGTGCCGTTTCATCTCCTCGATCATTTGCGGAATAATCAATCCGGTACAGCAGCACGACGGGATCGATGGCCCCGTGAGGAGTGCCCATCATTAAGCGAGCCAGCAAGGTGGGGCTCATGGTGGTATCGGTACTTCTGGTGCAAAGGCTTGTTCCGTTGCCGAGATGCGCGGTGACGGTCCTCTTATCTGCTGGAGCATGCGGCTACAGTTGGCGCCGTGCCATCCATGCGGCTGCGATGACAGCAGCCCCAATGATCAAGGTGATCGTCAACAGCGTTTGAATGATGCTAAAATTCAAGGCGTCGCGCGCGACGAACAGCGACGTAATCGCAGCGGCGATAACCAGAATCAAACGAATGAGCCAAGCCATTTCGGGTCATTCCATATCGATCGTTACGACATTTCCCGACATGGTGCTTCTCCGTTAGCGACCTTGATGATCAACATTAATAAGTCTTGCACGCAGTGACGGTCGGGCTTTGATCTGCCTCAACAAAGGATAGGCGGTCGGACATAGAGACAGCGATGTCATCGGATGACGAATGCGCTTGGTGACAATGTCCGCCCCACGGACACATTGCGCCGAAGTGCTGCTGAGCACTAAAAAGGGCTGGTGCCCGCCAGGTATCGAAACCAATGTCGACCTATCGTCTGAAAAATCTGCTGGCACCCCGTTCGGTCGCACTGATCGGCGCCAGCCCGCGCCAGGGCTCAGTCGGCCGTGCCATACTCGGCAACATCCAAAAGGCGCAGTTCAAAGGCGAATTCGGGCTGGTCAATCCGCGGTATTCGGAAATCGACGGCAGAAAAGCTTCCAGCAGCCTCGCCAAATTGTCCTTTGCGCCGGAATTGGTCGTAATCACTGCACCGGCCAAGGCGATTCCAGTCCTGATCGATGAAGCGGGCCGCCGCGGCACGGCAGGAGCGGTCATTGTCAGCGCGGGGCTGGGCCACGGGAAGGGATCGATGGCGGAAGCGGCCGAACATGCCGCAAAGAAATACGGCATGAGGCTGATCGGACCGAACTGCCTTGGCATGATGTTGCCGGATGCAAATCTGAATGCGAGCTTTTCTGCACATATGCCTTCTGCCGGCAATCTAGCGCTGATCTCGCAGTCTGGTGCGATCGCTGCGGGAATGGTGGATTGGGCCGCGCAGCGCGCTGTCGGATTCTCCGGAATCGTCTCGATCGGCGATCAGCTTGATGTCGATATTGCGGATCTACTCGACTATTTCGCACTGGATGGAAAAACACAGGCCATCCTGCTTTACATCGAAGCAGTCAAGGATGCCCGAAAGTTCATGTCAGCGGCTCGTGCTGCAGCGAGGATCAAGCCGGTCGTAGTCGTCAAATCTGGCCGCATGGCGCAAGGTGCCAAGGCCGCCGCAACCCATACCGGTGCATTGGCGGGATCGGACGCCGTCTATGACGCGGCGTTCCAGCGGGCGGGTATGTTGCGCGTTTCGGATCTTCGCGAGCTATTCGACTGTGCGGAGACCTTGGGGCGTCTCAAATCACCGCCCGGAAAGCGGCTGGCGATTCTGACCAATGGCGGAGGTATCGGCGTGCTCGCAGTCGACCGCTTGGCGGAGCTGAGCGGCGTTCCTGCCGAGATGACGCCGGATCTCCGGGCGAAACTTGATGCCGTCTTGCCTCCGACGTGGTCCGGTTCGAATCCGGTCGATATCGTTGGTGATGCTGACCCCGCGCGCTACGCGGCGGCATTGGAGATATTGCTCGGCGATCCAGGTAGCGACGCCGTGCTGGTCATGAACGTACAAACTGCGATCGCGCGCGCCGATGACATAGCCACGACCGTAACGGGAGTGGTTGAAGCCTATCGTCGGAAGCGTCCCGGCTGGGTCAAGCCAATGCTGGCGGTCTGGGTTGGAGCGGAGCCGGCGATCGGCGATCTTCTGAGCCGCGCCGGAATCCCGAACTATCTCACCGAGGACGATGCCGTACGCGGTTTCATGTATCTGGTGCGGCATCGCGAAGTGGTTGAGGCGCTGGCACAGGTTCCGCCGGCAATGCCCGCTGGCTTTGTGCCGGATGTTGCGCGGGCCCGAAGTATCGTCGCCGCCGCGCTGTCCGATGGACGGCAATGGCTCGATCCGACCGAAGTCAATCAATTGTTCGATGCCTATGAGATTCCCATGGTTCCGGTGCTGGCTGCCGTCGACCCCGACCAGGCGGCGATCCAAGCCGCGCCCCTGTTCGCGGGAGGAGCGACGGTCGTCGTCAAGATCATGTCGCGCGATATCGCTCACAAGTCCGACGTGGGTGGTGTGATTCTCAACCTTAGCACTGTCGACGCGGTGCGAAAGGCTACGGAGGATATTCTTGCGCGTGCGAAAGCGCTGCGGCCGGACGCGCGGATATCCGGCGTAATGGTTCAGGCCATGGTCCTGCGGCCAAAGGCGAGGGAGCTCATCCTTGGTCTCGCCGACGATCCGACTTTCGGCACCGTTGTCGTCTTCGGGCGGGGCGGTACGGCGGTCGAAATCATCAATGACAAGGCACTCGCTCTTCCACCGCTCGATCTGCAACTCGCGCGGAGCCTGATCGAGCGCACCCGCGTTTCGCGATTATTGCGTGCTTACCGCGACGTCCCAGCGGTAAAGGATGACGCGGTTGCGATGGTTCTCGTCAAGTTGGCACAGATGGCCGCAGACATTCCCGAAATCCGGGAGTTGGACATCAACCCGCTGCTGGCGGATGAAACGGGTGTGCTCGCCGTCGATGCCCGCGTTGCTATCGGGCGCATAGCACGCAAATTCCAGGGAGCCGGGCCTGCCAACTTCGCCGTTCGGCCCTATCCGTCACAATGGCAGCGCCACATCGAGGTGAAGAATGGCTGGCGGGTCTTTGTACGACCAATCCGTCCGGAAGACGAACCACAAATCCATGAGCTTCTGCGTCATGTCGCCAGCCACGATTTGCGGCTTAGGTTCTTCGCGCCGATGAAGGAATTCTCTCACGAATTTATCGCGCGGCTGACCCAGCTGGACTATGCTCGCGCTATGGCCTTCGTCGCCTTCGATGAGGTGACCAATGAGCTATTGGGCGTCGTTAGGATACATTCAGATTCGATTTATGAAAGTGGCGAATACGCTATTCTGCTGCGGTCCGATCTCAAAGGCAGGGGGCTAGGCTGGTCCCTGATGCAGTTGATCATCGAATATGCCAGATCCGAAGGCCTCAAAGCCATCTCCGGCGATGTGCTGACCGAAAACACTGTCATGCTTGCCATGTGTCGTAACCTCGGCTTTCAGGTGAAGTCTGACCCAGTGGAGCATGATATTTGCAACGTCAGGCTTACTCTCTAGTCCGCAGCAAGATCGGCTCTCTCACCCGTCCAGGGCGCGGCGCAGCCTTCGAATGATGATGCCGCGCGCGCGATCGTCCGCAGCAGCCTCAATGCGATCGTTGATGTCGAGGACAAGTTTCGACATGTCGTTGTGCCAGTCGAGCTTGACCACCGCTTCCGGCGCCAGTCGCCGGAGATGGGATCCGTCGAGAAGCGTTGGGGCGGCAGCCGACAATTCGTAAATGTCATCCAATAGCGGTTGAAAAATCTTGGCTGCCGGCATGATCCGTTCGGCGATGAGGTTCGCAAGGCCGGCAATGGCCGCTTCTTCGCCGTGAATCAGAAATAGGCCGCGCTGGATTGGTCGGCGCGCCGCGATCCATCGCGCGAGCTCTGAACTATCCGCGTGTCCGGAATAGTCATCGATGGTGCGAATTCGCGCTCCGACCTTGATCTCCTCACCCTGGATACGAACGGCCTTCGCGCCATCGACGAGAAACCGGCCGAGCGTTCCCTGAGCCTGGAAGCCGACCAACAGAACGGTCGCCCGTGCGCTCCACAACCAGTTCTTCAGGTGGTGTCGGATCCGCCCGGCATCACACATGCCGCTGGCAGCGATTACAATATGAAAGCCGGTGAGCTTGGCGATTGCCTTGCTCTCGTCGACCGTTTCGGTAAAGCGGAGTTGCGGCGAGTTCAAAAGCCTCCGCACATCAATGGCGGGATCGAGGCTCGATGCATGTTCACGAAAAACCTCAGTGGCGTGGATCGCGAGCGGGGAATCGAGAAAAATGGGCGCAGCCGGCACCTCCCCGCGTTCCATCAAGTCTACCAGATCGACGATCAGTTCTTGAGTTCGTTCCACCGCAAAGGCTGGAATCAGCAGCGCGCCCTTGTGGGCCGCGGCGTCGCGGATTTCCGCGGACAGGCGGGCGCGACGGCTGTCGGCCGTGATCGGCGGACGCTGGCGGTCACCGTAGGTCGATTCCGAGATGACGTAGTCGAAGCCGGCGGGCGCCTCCGGACCAGGCTGCAGCAGTTTTGCATCGGGACCGATGTCGCCGGAGCAGAGAATGCGGAGCGGCTTCTCTGGTGTTTCTTCGCTGGCGAATTCGATCTCAATCGAGGCCGAACCGAGCAAATGTCCGGCGTTCCAGAAGCGGGCACGTACGCCCGGAATAACATCAACCCACGTCTCATAGTCGACCGCCATGAACGACTGCAATGAGGCAACTGCATCAGCTTGGGTATAGATCGGAACAACTTCGGCTCGGCCACGCGCGACATTGCGCCGATTGAGGGCGATAACTTCCGACTCCTGAATGCTTCCTGCATCGGGCAGCATGTAGGAACAGAGATCGATCGTGCCGCGGGTCGCAAGAATACGGCCGGAGAAGCCGCTGCGTACCAGTCTCGGCAGAAGTCCGCTGTGATCGATGTGGGCATGAGTCAGGAGGACGGCATCAATGTCGCCCGCGCGAAAAGGAAATGGCGCATAGTTCAATTGCTTCAGGGTTTTCGATCCCTGAAATAGCCCACAATCGACCAGAAAACGTCCAGACTTGCTTTCGAACAGGTAGCTGGAACCTGTTACGGTGCGAGCCGCGCCGCAAAACCGAAGCGTTACACTCATCGGAATGTTTCCAGACTACCTGCAGGTGCGAGTTCGTCTTGCAGGGCATCAATGAATAGATGATCGAGTACGATATCGTTGGCGTAATGCGGCACACTACGTGTGGAACGGATCGATCGAACGCCGGATTGAATTATCTCGTGCCGCAGCTCTTCTGTGAAAAGCGCGTGCGTGACGATCGCGTCGATCGTTGTCGCGCCTGCTGATGCGAGTGCCTTCGCGCAAGCGATCATGGTGCCTCCAGAAGAGACGATATCATCCACAATCAAGGCGGGTCGATTGTTGGTGAGTTTCGGGTCCGGAAGTCTAATCTCGACGGAATGGTCGCTACGCCTAGTCTTCTGCGCGACGATATGGGACAACCCAAGGCGGCTGGCGAGATCACTGATCCAAGGCCGCGATTCTGCGTCTGGCCCGACCACGACAGTTGCGGGGTCAAAGCCGGTTTTCCGGAGTGCGGCAGCTATAGCTGGTGATGCAGATAGATTGTCGGATGCGATGCCGGGAAAGACGGCTTGTATGTCGGAGGTGCGGTGCAAATGCGCATCGACCGTGATTACGCGATCGACGTGTCCGGCAATCATCGCGCCGACAATTCGCTGGCTGACTGCTTCGCCAGGATGGAAAGCTGTGTCCTGACGCATATAGCAAAGGTAAGGTGCCAATAAGACGAGGCGTTTAGCTCCTTCGCGCCGTAGTGCCTCGGCAGCAAAGGTCATCGCAATTAGTTTCTCGTTTGGCTGGTCTAGCGAGACGTAGATGATAGTTGTGGGCGATGGGGGGGCGACGGTCACACGTAGCTCATCATCTGGAAACCGATGAACTGCAATCTCTTGGAACGGAATGTCCAGCCGTGCGGCAAGGCGCGCAGCATCGCATGAAGAGCATGGCAGACTTTGAACCATAACCTCTTTCATGGGGTGATCTCTCCGATCATTGGAGGTTCGGCACCGATGGTGTAACCGCAGTTCGCCTTTGCAGCGCTCGTGGCGAGATCGAGTTCTGACCGGTCATATGCATGAATCCGATAGAGCGGCTGTCCTTTCTCGACGTGATCACCAATTTTTCCGAATATCCTGATGCCAGCGCCTTTGTCGATTGGCGCGCCTGCGGTGCGGGCGAGGCGATTCAATCGCAGACAGTCAATTTCGGAAATCGTACCGTCGTTCGCTGCGAGAACGTCGAAAGTAAGTTTGCCAACA
>JBQCIZ010000372.1:0-3719 GCA_051953235.1 Nitrobacter sp.
ACAATACCAGCTTGCGAAATGACGAATACCATCCTCGAGCGGGGTCGAGGGGCGGAAACCTACGTCGCGGGCAAGATCATCGATGTCGGCGAACGTGGACTGTACGTCGCCGGGCTGCATCGGGAGCATTTCCTTCAAGGCAACCCGCCCGAGCTCCTTCTCCAAAAGTGCCACGACACTCATCAATTCCGCCGGCTTGTTGTTGCCAACATTGTAAATTCGCCAAGGCGCCGAGCTGCCCCCCGGATCGGGTGTCGCGGCTGACCAGTCCGGGTCACCCTGAGGGATGCGATCGATCAAACGCACAACGGCTTCGACGACGTCATCAACGTAGGTAAAATCCCTGCGCATATCGCCGTGATTAAACAGCCTGATCGGCTGCCCTGCGACAATGGCATCCGCGAACCTGTACAGCGCCATGTCCGGCCGGTACCACGGCCCATAGACAGTAAAAAAACGCAATCCCGTCGTCGGGATACGATAGAGATGACTGTAGGCGTGCGCCATGAGTTCATTGGACTTCTTGGTCGCCGCATAAAGACTGATCGGATGATCGACGTTGTCGTGAACCGAGAACGGAAGCTTGGTGTTTGCACCGTAAACCGAAGACGACGACGCAAATATCAAATGACGGCATTCGTTTCGCCGGCAACCCTCGAGAATATTGACGAATGCGGTGAGATTGGAATCGGCGTAAGCGTCCGGATTTTGCAGCGAATAGCGCACGCCCGCCTGCGCTGCGAGATGCAGCACCACCGGAAATCGGTGCTCGGCGAACAGGGCGGCCGTCACCTCCCGGTCGGCAAGGTCGGCCTTGATAAAGCGAAATCCCGGATCGGTGCGCAGGATGCCGAGCCGGCTCTCCTTGAGCATGGGGTCGTAGTAGTCGTTCAGGTTGTCCAGGCCGACGACCCGATAACCGTCCTTCAGAAGGCGTCCGGCGAGATGAAATCCGATGAAACCCGCAGCGCCGGTAATCAGTATCGGACGATCCGACATTCCGTTCCTCAGGGTATGCAGGCGGCCCGGCCTGGCTCCGGGCCTCTTTACCCGTGGTCTCAGGGGGGTCGCAATAACCCAGTTGCGCGGCTATTGCCAGACGCCGCCCAAAACCATACCAGTGGCCGGATCGTCACTCCGGATCCCACCGGTTCAATCCGCGACCTAACCATAGTAAATGCAAGCGCAATGCGCCGGATCCTGCTTTCGATAGCGAAAATATTGATCTCGGCCGCGTTGCTCTATCCAGCGCTCCGCAAGGTCAATTTTTCCGATCTCGCTTCGCGTCTCGGCCTCTCGAGCGTAGGCTGGATCGCGCTCGCCATCGCCGTGACCCTGTTGCAAGTTTTCGCCGGCGCTTTGCGCTGGCGCGAAATCAGCGCCGACTGCGGTGCGCCTCTCTCCGTCGCACAGGCCGGACGCTATAGTATGATCGGCTCGTTCTTCAATCAGGTCCTGCCCTCGTCGATCGGCGGTGATGCCATGCGGCTTTGGCTTGTCGGCCGCGGACCGGCCGGCTGGCGGGCGGCGACCTACTCGATCTTCGTCGACCGCGCCATCGGTCTGATCGCACTTGCCGTTCTGATCGTCGCAAGCCTGCCCTGGAGCTATCGGCTGATCGGCAATCCGCACGGCCGGCTTGCCCTGCTGTTCATCGATCTTGCCGCGCTGGCCGCGGGCGTCGGATTTCTGCTTCTCGGCAGGCTTCACTGGTCCTGGCTCAAGCGCATCTGGGCGACAAACCACCTTCACGCCTGCTCGATCATTGCCAACCATGCACTCTTCAGCCGCGAGCGCGGATGGAGGATTACGCTGCTGTCGCTTTTCATCCACGTCCTCGCTGTCGTGATCGCGTGGTGTGTCGTGAGAGCGATCGCCGCGCCCGTCCTGATAGGCGATGTATTCTTGCTTATTCCGCCAGTGATGCTGATCACCATGGTGCCGATCTCGATCGCCGGTTGGGGTTTGCGCGAGGCTTCCATGGCGCTGGCGTTCGGATATGCCGGCCTTGCCGCGAGCGAAGGTGTCAACGTCTCGCTCCTGTTCGGGGCGGTATATTTCCTTGTCGGTGCGTTCGGTGGGCTGGTGTGGATCTTCAGCGCTGAAAGCGCGATCAAGCGGAAAGCATAGACTGCCTCAAGCCCATCCGTGCCCGGTCCTGCAAGCGGCTCAATCGGTGCCGCTCCTAATCGCTACCTTTGGATATGCGCATTGGCCTTGACCGTTGCTCGCGGTTCCGGTCTATCGGCGGGATCAGCAGCAGAGTTGCGAGTCGGGAATGCAAGCGCGGGGGAAGCAGGCATGGCTCGGGCACGGCCGGCTGGCCGATTGGCTTGATCGATGCCTCGTTGCCATCGCCGAACCGGACCGCAGAAACCGCGCAGTGGCGGTCCTGTTGCTCGCCTATGGCCTCATCTGGACGCTGTACGCCATCATCTCCAAGAGCAGCCAGGACATCCACTTCGACATGGGCGAAGCGGTGGTGTGGTCGCGCGAGACCATCTTTGGTACGCCCAAGCATCCGCCACTATCCGCATGGCTCGTGGGCTTCTGGTTTCATCTCTTCCCGCGCCAGGATTGGGCCTACTACCTGCTGTCGCTGACGCTGATCTGTGGAGCGCTTTGGGCGGCATGGCGGATCGCGACGCGCTACCTCGACGGCGACAAGCTCGCTATTGCACTCGCGCTGCTTAGCTTCATTCCGTTCTATAATTTTCTCGGCCTGAAGTATAACGCCAACACGGTGATGATCCCGACCTGGGCCGTGGCCACCTGGGCATTTCTGCGCTCGTACCAGACACGAAGCTTCGGCTGGGCCATTGCAGCGGGCGTCGCTGCCGCGGCTGTCATGCTCGCAAAATACTGGGGTGTGTTCCTGCTCGCATCGTTTGGCGTTGCCGCGATCGCCGACCAGCGGCGCGCACTCTATTTCCGGTCGATCGCGCCTTGGGTCAGCATCCTTGCCGGACTGCTCACGCTGTCGCCGCATCTCGCATGGCTCGCCTCAAACACCGAAACCGTCACCTATGCGATGGACTCGCATCGCAGTTCGCTGGCCGCCGCGTCACTGCACATTCCTGAATATTTGCTCGGCGCGATCGGCTATGTCGTCGTGCCGCTCATCCTTGTGGGTGTCGTCGCCGGCGTCTCGCCGAGAGTCCTCAGGGACACATGGATGCCGCGCGATCCGGATCGGCGCATGGCCGTGCAGATCCTGGTGCTGCCCGTGTTGCTTCCAATTGCCGGCGCGGTGCTGGCGCGTTCGCAAATCGTGTCGCTGTGGGTGATGGCCGGTATGACGCTGCTGCCGGTGGTGCTGCTATCGTCACCGGAGGTGGCGATATCGCGGCTGGCAGCGCGGCGCATCATGGCACTCGCCCTGGCCTTCCCCTTGATCGCGGTCATTGCCGCACCCGGCGTTGCGCTGGTCATCCATCGTCACGGGTTGAAGCATGACTCGGCCTACTACGAACTGCTGACGCGGGAAGTCGAGAAGGACTGGCGGTCCGCCACCGCCGCGCCACTGCGCCTCGTGGGGGGCGCCAATCAACTGATCAACGGCATCGCGTTCTATGCAGCCGACGGGCCGTCGACCTTCGACGTCGAGTCGCCATCGTCAACGCCCTGGGCCGATGAGCCTCGCTGGACGCGCGAGGGCGTGGCCTGGGTCTGTCCCGTGGACGACGCCGTGTGCGTAAGGGCGATCGAGGCCTATTCGG
>JBQCIZ010000373.1:0-7627 GCA_051953235.1 Nitrobacter sp.
GGGCCGATCGCGACCGGCATGACCGCGCGCATCAGCGACGAGCACAAGGCGATCTATGCGAAACGGCGCACCGCGCTCAATCGCTACGGCGATCCGGAGGAGGTCGCGCACATGACGCTGAGCCTGTGTCTGCCGGCAGCGTCCTTCGTCACCGGCGCCGTGATCCCGGTCGACGGCGGGCTGATGGCGCGGAATGCATAGCCGCATCGCGCACGCTCGATTGACAAGCCGTGCCGCAGGAGTAGCCTTTTCGCAAAACAAGCAACAGACGAGGAAACCGCCATGGCGCCCAACGTTCGCAAGCTGCATCCGCATTTCGTCGGCGAGGTCTCCGGCATTGATCTGCGCAAAGCCCTGACGCCGGACGAGGCGCGTACCATCGAATCCTGGATGGACGAGTACGCGGTGCTGGTGTTTCACGGCCAGGATATATCAGACGAACAGCAACTCTCCTTCGCAGGCAATTTTGGCGAGCGCGAAAACCGCAAGGGCGGCAACGTCACCCGCAAGGAGGAATATCGCCTGGATTCCGGGCTTGCCGACGTCTCAAACCTCGGCAAGGACGGCAAGCCGCTTGCGCGCGATCACCGCACCCATCTGTTCAATCTCGGCAACTGCTTGTGGCATTCCGACAGTTCGTTCCGGCCGATCCCGGCAAAATTCTCGCTGCTGTCGGCGCGCGTGGTGAACCCGAAGGGCGGCAACACCGAATTCGCCGACATGCGCGCGGCCTACGATGCGCTCGATGCCGAGACCAAAGCCGAGATCGCCGACATGATCTGCGAGCACTCGCTGATGTATTCGCGCGGCGCGCTCGGCATGAGCGACTTCTCCAACGAGGAAAAGGCGATGTTCAAGCCGGTGTTGCAGCGGCTGGTGCGGACCCACCCCGTGCACGGCCGCAAGTCGCTGTACCTGTCGTCGCACGCCGGCGCGATCCATGGCATGAGCGTGCCGGAAGCGCGCCTGCTGCTGCGCGACCTCACCGAACATGCGACGCAGCCGGAATTCGTCTACGTCCACAAGTGGACGGTTCACGATCTGGTCATGTGGGACAATCGCCAGACCGTGCATCGCGTGCGGCGCTACGACCAGTCGCAGCCGCGCGACATGCGCCGCGCCACTGTCGCCGGCACCGAGCCGACCGTGCAGCAGCAAGCGGCGGAGTAGGGCTTCATCTGAGCGCGCGTTAAATCGGTTCGTCATCCTGAGGTGCGAGGCAACTTCGCCGAGCCTCGAAGGATGACATCGTCGTAGCCCATCCTTCGAGACGCGCGCGAGCCGGCAGCGCAAGTGCGCGCCGGAGCGCGCTCCTCAGGATGACGGCGATTCCGTTGTTGCCCTCATATTCGAATTTCAAACAGCCACACCTCCGCCATCCCGCGCGCGATTGCGCCGGGTTTTGCTTTGGTCTTCACCCCTCGAAACGGCGAGGGGCGGCGGAGCGCCGGGTGGCGCACCTTGAATTTTGTGTCCGCAGCGTGTCTCCGAAACGGCGGAGAGCAGAGGCCGCGGCGACGCCTTCCGGCGCTCCGCACAGACAAGCCTGCGCTATCAGCGCAAACCCGCTGCGATTTCGCGGCGATTGTGGGCCAGGGGATCGTGCTTCCGGGCAAAGGCGCGAGCAAACTATCGCTCGCCATCCCGCGGATTTCGCCGCGTTCGCCTTTGCCTCGTCCAGCCAGCCTGTGGCAGAGCCTCGTAGTAGGCCCGGACGATGACCCCCGGCCTCCCGGACGCGTGCTTGCGAGGCACGACGCGCAGGACGCCGCATCCTCCCCCGCTTCCAAGCGCCCTCGAGAAGCGCCCCTCACGGAGAGGATGGAATGGAATATATTCCTATAATGGGATATGTCAAGCGGATTAAAATTCAGGTTCAGTAGTCTGCTCTTTGAGGACAACAACCGGGTTCAACGACATGCAGGTCGAGAAAGATTGGAGAGAGCATTGACATTAGTGGCAGTTTGGAGAGCAGAAAATCGACTGATGGCCGTTGCAGACACAAGAATTGTTCGATCGGTGGGCAACGTGCTTACCGAACACGGACCCAAAATTCTGCCTATTACGGTAGTCTGCAAACAACCAAGTGACAGTGGATTTTTCAATCGAGAAGTGCATCGCGCGGACATCGGATTTGCCTACAGCGGTTCGACGCTCAGCGGTCTAGCTGCACAGGCGTTATCAACAACATTGCTATCGAGACTCGTTGGTGCGCCACGGACGCCGCCCCCGTCCCTTAGCGAAGTTGCCTATTTCGTCGCTGGCGCGGCTTCGGAATATATGCGCGAGGTATGCCAACTTTCGCACCGTGATGGATTGTTTTCATCAGTCGTGTTTGGCTGGTGTCCTGAACAGCACGCGTTGCGAGTTTTTGAGTTGACGCCCGTTTACGATCAAAATCCACTGACAGTTAATGTGCAAGAAAGAACCTTAGCGCCAATCAAGCTTAATGGTACGGCTGCTCAGTCAACAGTCGTTATCGGAACCGAGCCGAGTCTCTTGCGGAATGCGATAGATGAGCAACTCGCGGACGCCAGAAGGCGGGGTGAGAAAAACGAAATTGTTGCCTTCGATGCACCTAAACGCGCTCTTCAAAAGCTCATTGTCGAGCGCGCAAACGATATGGTTGGGGGCTCAATTCAGCAGGCATGGGCAACTTCGGAAGGTTTTCAGATCGTATCAAACATGGAGCCGATAGTGCCAAGGCCACCATCTACGCGCAATGCCGGCTTGTTTATACTTGGTTTCGATACTTTAGACGTTCGCAATGTAGGATACTATCAAGTTGGGGGAGATGGGCGTTAGGACGTACAAAAGTTTGCCCAGTCAAGATAAAACGACCCTGCTAATTTCTGTCGCTTTATCGATCGTTCTTACCCTTCAATTCTCGAAAGCTTCTTCGCCTCACTCCCCCAACTGCGCCTTGTAGTCGTCGAGCACGCCCTGCACGCGGTAGCAGCTCGTGGGGTCGGGCATGAAGGTCATCCATTTCCGGTCGGCAGTCACGAACACCTGCGAATCCTTCTCGCCGCGCGCGCGGCCGAACGCCATGTTGGTCTTGTCGGACTTTGTAAGGTAAGGCGTGAGCGCCGTCAGGAGATCGTCGGTCTGGCCCGGCGTGATCAGGCTCTTCGCTTCACATTGTAGTGCAGCGGCGAAGAACGAGCCGGCGCTGACGGCGACGTTGCGCGACATCGCCTGCGCCGGAAGCGGCAAGGCGACGGCCAGCAACACAAGTCCCCAACGCGATGCCGTCACTGTTCCGCTGTCCCCCACCGTCGCGAACGACAGTAACGTGACAGGCGTGGCGATCAATTCACAGATTGTCTCGCTGTGGATGGTGGAGCGCCGTCATCTCCGCGCAATGGCTTTTTGCCATTGTCGCTGCGAGCCGCTTATGCGGCGCGCCTCGAAGGATGTGCCACGGACGTCATCCTTCGAGGCGCGCCTCAGGATGACGACATCAGCAGTCACCTCGGCAACGTTGTGGTCCCCATCAGCGCCTGATCGATCGAGCGGGCGCAGAGGCGGCCTTCGCGGATCGCCCAGACGACCAGCGATTGTCCGCGGCGCATGTCGCCAGCCGAGAACACCTTGGCCATCGAGGTCTTGTAGTCCTGCAGATTGGCGCGGACGTTGCCGCGCTGATCGAGATCGAGGCCGAGCGTCTTGAGCAGGCCCTCGTGCACCGGATGCACAAACCCCATGGCGAGCAGCACGAGGTCGGCGTCGAGTTCGAACCCGCTGCCGGCGACCGGCTGGAACTTGTCGTCGACGCGGACGCAATGCATCTTCGTGACCTTGCCGTCGGCGCCTGAAAATTTCTGCGTCAGCACGGCGAAGTCGCGCTTGGCGCCTTCCGCCTGGCTCGACGACGTGCGCATCTTGAGCGGCCAGTTCGGCCAGGTCAGTCCCTTGTTTTCATGCTCCGGCGGTGCCGGCATGATCTCGAGCTGCGTCACCGACTTGGCGCCCTGCCGGAACGAGGTGCCGATGCAGTCGGAGCCGGTGTCGCCGCCGCCGATGACGACGACATGCTTGCCGCCGGCCAGAATATCCGGCGCATCGAAGGTTTCGTTGCCGACGCGGCGGTTCTGCTGCGGCAGAAAATCCATCGCGTAGTGAATACCCTTGAGATCGCGGCCGGGAATCGGCAGGTCGCGCGCGGCCTCGGCGCCGCCGGTCAACGCGATGGCGTCATAGTCCTTCACGAGTTGCTGCGGATCGATCGCGCCTGCAGTGCTGCCGCCGACCGCCTTGCCGTAGTGGAAGGTCACGCCCTCGGCTTCCATCTGCTTCACGCGGCGGTCGATGATCTGCTTTTCCATCTTGAAGTCGGGAATGCCGTAACGAAGCAGACCGCCGGCCTTGGCGTTCTTCTCGTAGATGTGCACCTCGTGCCCGGCGCGCGCGAGTTGTTGCGCGCAGGCAAGTCCCGCGGGGCCGGAGCCGACCACGGCGATCTTCTTGCCGGTCTTCTGCGGGGCGATTTCCGGCTTCAGCCAGCCGTTGTCCCAGGCGCGGTCGACGATCGCGCATTCGATGGTCTTGATGGTGACCGGGTTGTCATCAATGTTCAGCGTGCAGGACGCTTCGCACGGTGCCGGGCAGATGCGGCCGGTAAACTCCGGGAAATTGTTGGTCGAGTGCAGCGAGCGCGAGGCTTCTTCCCAGTTGCCGCGATAGACGAGGTCGTTCCAGTCGGGGATCTGGTTGTTGACCGGGCAGCCGGGTGTGCCGGGCTGAACCGAGCCGGTGCCGTGGCAATAGGGAATGCCGCAGTTCATGCAGCGCGCGGCCTGATCGCGCGTTTCCTTTTCGCTCAGCGGAATCACGAACTCGTTGAAGTTCTTCAAGCGCTCGGCGACTGGCTCGTACTTGCGGTCGTGCCGTTCGATCTCAAGAAAACCCGTAATCTTTCCCATCGGACCTGATGCCCCTGCAACCTGTTTCTTCTGTCGTCATCCTGAGGTGCGCGCGCTCGCGCGCCTCGAAGGATGAGCAATACGATCATCCTTCCGTCATCCTTCGAGGCTCGCCGAAGCCGGCTCGCACCTCAGGATGACGGTCTTTGTGTCACGCCCCGATCGCGATTTTCGGTTCGGCGTCCGCGTTGGCCTTCATTTCCTTCAGCGCGCGGCGGTATTCCACCGGCATCACCTTGCGGAATTTCGGCAGGTACGCCTTCCAGTTCGCGAGAATGTCGGCGGCGCGTTTCGAGCCGGTGAGTTTTGCATGGCGCGTGATCAGCACGTGCAGCCGCTCGACATCGGATTCCAGCAGGTTCTGGAACACATCGACGCGGCCGTGCGCCTCGAGGTCGCCGGTGTGGTGATAGGTGCCGGCGTTGATCATCTCCTCGGACAGGATCGGCTCGAGCTCGACCATCGCGAGGTTGCACAGCTTCGGGAAGTCGCCGCTCTCGTCGAGCACATAAGCGACGCCGCCGGACATGCCGGCCGCGAAGTTGCGCCCTGTCTTGCCGAGCACCACGACGATGCCGCCGGTCATGTATTCGCAGCAGTGATCGCCGGCGCCTTCGACCACGGCGACCGCGCCGGAGTTGCGCACGGCAAACCGTTCGCCGGCAACGCCGTGGAAGTAGCACTCGCCTTCGATCGCACCGTACATCACGGTGTTGCCGACGATGATCGACTCCTCAGGCACGATGCCGGAGATCGCGGGCGGGCGCACGATGATGCGGCCGCCGGACAGGCCCTTGCCGACATAGTCGTTGCCTTCGCCCTCGAGATCGAAGGTGACGCCGCGGCCGAGCCACGCGCCGAAGGCCTGTCCCGCCGTACCCTTGAGGTGCACATGGATAGTGTCGAGCGGCAGGCCTGCATGGCCGTAGATCTTCGCCACCGCGCCCGACAGCATAGCGCCGGCGGAACGGTCGGTGTTGTTGATCTCGGCTTCGATCTTGACTGGCGCGCCGCGGTCGAGCGCGGGCTTCGCCTGCGCGATCAGGGAGCGGTCCAGCACCTTCTCGAGGTGATGGTTCTGCGGCTCGGCGTGATAGATCTTCTGGCCCGGCGCTTCCTTCTGCCGATAGAACAGCTTCGAGAAGTCCAGCCCTTTGGCCTTCCAGTGCGAGACCAGCGCGGTGTGGTCGAGCATCTGCACCTGGCCGACCATCTCGTTGAAGCTGCGATAGCCGAGCGAGGCCATGATCTCGCGCACTTCCTCGGCGACGAAGAAGAAATAGTTGATGACGTGCTCGGGCTGACCGGTGAAGCGCTTGCGCAGCACCGGGTCCTGGGTCGCGACGCCGACGGGGCAGGTGTTGAGATGGCACTTGCGCATCATGATGCAACCGGCAGCGATCAGCGGCGCGGTGGCGAAGCCAAACTCGTCGGCTCCCAACAGCGCGCCGATCACGACGTCACGCCCGGTCCGGAAGCCGCCGTCGACCTGCACGGCGATGCGCGAGCGCAGCCGCTCGCGCACCAGCGTCTGGTGGGTTTCGGCGAGGCCGATCTCCCAAGGGGAGCCGGCATGCTTGATCGAGGTGAGCGGGCTCGCGCCGGTGCCGCCCTCGAAGCCGGAAATGGTGACGTGGTCGGCGCGCGCTTTCGCAACGCCCGCCGCGACCGTGCCGACGCCGACCTCCGAGACGAGCTTCACCGAGACCTGACCGTCCGGATTGACGTTCTTGAGGTCGTAGATGAGCTGGGCGAGGTCTTCGATCGAATAGATGTCGTGATGCGGCGGCGGCGAGATCAGGCCGACGCCGGGCGTCGAGTGACGCACCTTGGCGATGGTGGCGTCGACCTTGTGGCCGGGCAACTGACCGCCTTCGCCGGGCTTCGCGCCCTGCGCCATCTTGATCTGCATCATGTCGGAGTTGACGAGATACTCCGTGGTGACGCCGAAACGGCCGGACGCCACCTGCTTGATCGCCGAACGCATGCTGTCGCCGTTCGGCATCGGCTTGAAGCGGTCGGCTTCCTCGCCGCCTTCGCCGGTGTTCGACTTGCCGCCGATCCGGTTCATGGCGATGGCGAGCGTGGTATGGGCTTCACGCGAGATCGAACCGAACGACATCGCGCCGGTCGCGAAGCGCTTGACGATGTCCTTGGCGGGCTCGACTTCAGCGAGCGGGACCGGCTTGCGCTTCTCGTCCTCGGCGCTCTTGATCTTGAACAGGCCGCGCAGCGTCAGCAGCCGTTCGGATTGCTCGTTGAGGATCTTTGCGAACGCGCGATAGCGCTCCTGCGAATTGCCGCGCACGGCATGCTGCAGGTTCGAGACTGACTCCGCGGTCCAAGCATGATCCTCGCCGCGGGTGCGGTAGGCGTATTCGCCGCCGACATCGAGCGCGCTCTTGTAGATCTGCACGTCGCCGAACGCGTCGGCGTGGCGGCGGGTGGTCTCCTCCGCGATTTCGGTCAGCCCGACGCCCTCGATGCGAGTGTGCGTGCCTGCGAAATATTTTGCGACGAAATCGGCCTTCAGCCCGACGGCATCGAAGATCTGCGCGCCACAGTAGGACTGATAGGTCGAGATGCCCATCTTCGACATCACCTTGAGCAGGCCCTTGCCGATCGACTTGATGTAGCGCTTGACGATTTCCTTGTCGCTCAGGCTGCCGGGGAGGCTGTCCTTCATCGCGATGATGGTCTCG
>JBQCIZ010000374.1:0-12941 GCA_051953235.1 Nitrobacter sp.
CCGCCGGAGTCGGTCAGGATGACGTCGCTTTGCTGCATCAGATATACGAAGGGAAGATAGTCGAGCGGATCGATGAGATGAACGTTTGCGATGCCGCCGAGCAATCGCTTCACCGGCTCCTGAACGTTCGGATTGAGATGGACCGGATAGACGATTTCGAGTTGCGGAAAGTCCCGCGCAAGCCGGGCCAGCGCGCGGCAGATCCGTTCGAATCCGGCGCCGAAGCTTTCGCGGCGATGCCCGGTCACGAGCAGGACCTTGTGCGACGGTCTCAGATACTCAAAATGTTGTTCGATCCCGCGGCGAAGCGATGCATCTGACGCCAGCTTCTCGCAAACCAGCAGCAGGGCATCGATCACCGTATTGCCGGTTACGAAGATGGTTGCGGGGTCGACGTCCTCCTGCAGGAGATTGTCGCGAGCTTTCGGCGTTGGCGCGAAGTGCCATCTGGTCAACACGCTGGTTAGTTTGCGGTTGGCCTCTTCGGGCCACGGCGAATACAGGTTGTTGGTTCGAAGGCCCGCTTCGACGTGTCCGACGGGAATTTGCTGATAGTACGCGGCCAGCGACGCAGCGAGCGTCGTCGAGGTATCGCCATGAACGAGGACGGCGTCCGGGCGGCTTTCCGCAAAGATGCCGCGCAGGCCGGCGAGGGCCCGCGTCATGATATCGGTGAGGTCTTGTCCCGGTTGCATGAGGTCAAGGTCCCAGTCGGGGACGATGCCAAAGAGGTTGAGGACCTGATCCAGCATCTGCCGATGCTGGGCCGTCACGCAGACCTTGACATCAAGCCCCTGGACGACCCTCATCTTCAGGATAAGCGGAGCCATCTTGATGGCTTCCGGGCGCGTGCCGAGTACGACGAGCACTTTCATTTATCGCATCCCCCGCGCGATCTGGGGTAGCGAGTTATCGGCGATGTGCTCCATGGGCGTGAGTACTCTGTCTCCGGCGATCGTCTTCGGTATCCCTCTGTGTGTCCCGCATCGGTGTTGCGGCGGGACCGCCGAAGTCTTCACAAAGATCAAGCCGCGCTATTTCGAGTCAGTGTCGAGGGGAGCACAGGATTCGATGCACCGACGGGTGACAAAACTGGCGTTTCAGCCGTACGCCGGACAATAACAAGCGCTCCAAAGGGCAGGATTGCAGGCTTCGCCTCGTTCATCTAAATACTTCAAATCTCGGCCGTTTAGCTTGGCATGGGGCTAAAAAGCCTGCCAAGTCCGTGGACGCTTTGGTCCGGCGAAGGGATAAGATGAAAAGTCGGGAAAAGCAACTCATCGGGCCGCAGTTATCTTCCTGTCCCGGCCCGGATTCGCCGCATTCCATTCCAGCTTGCGGACTGGAAAACGGCGGCCACGCAAGACGGCTGTCAAAAGGTTGAGACGTGAATGGCAGGGGATCTGATCGGCCTCAAAGTCCGGACCGCGATCAAACTGGGTCTCGGAAACGTTGGCCGGCTTTTGTGGTACAAGCTCCAGCTCAAAAGCGGGACCGGGCCCGCAGCGCTCGCGCCTCGCACAGTCGTGGGCGGCGAGGTCTTTCGCGCGCCGGAACCGGGTTCTCCATACCCGAAGGAGCCGCCCCCCGCTTTGCCATTGCGGTATTTCGGATGGCTGGAATCGTCCGCGTCCCTCAGCCGAGAACCTGACTGGTTCCTGAATCCCGACAACGGCCTTCACTTCAGCCACGTCGATGCGCCATGGCACAAGTTGCCCGATTTCGATCCCGCGTTTGGCGACATCAAATGGGTTTGGGAGTTGTCGCGCTGGGACTGGATCGTTCGTTTCGCGCAGCATGTCAGGCGCGGAGCAGATCCGGTCTGGTGTGAGACGCTGAACCGCTGGCTGACCGCTTGGCTGTCGAAGAACCCGCCTTATCGCGGACCGAACTGGAAATGCGGACAGGAGACGTCTCTGCGCGTCCTGAATCTGGCTTACGCGGCGCGATTGCTTGACCAGGTTGCAACGCCATCGAAGCCGCTTGTTGAAATGGTGCTGGCGCATCTGGAGCGGATCGCGGCATCGACGCACTACGCAATGGCCCAGGACAACAACCACGGCACAAGCGAAGGCGCTGCGCTGTTCGTCGGCGGCACCTGGATGATGCATTGCAAGGCTGATGCGGGCAAAACCTTTGCCGACAAGGGGCGCCGTCTCATCGAGGACAGGGTGGCCCGTCTTGTCATGCCGGACGGCACGTTCAGCCAGTACTCGGTCAATTATCATCGGCTGATGCTCGATACCTTGTCGATGGCTGAGCTTTGGCGCCGGGACATGGGTGAGCCGGCATTCTCCGCGACGTTTTACCAGCGGGCGAAAGCCGCCACGGAATGGCTGCGGGCGATGGTGAGCGCGGATTCGGGCGATGCGCCGAACATCGGCGCTAACGATGGGGCGCGGCTGCTCCAGCTCAGCGAAGGCTATCGCGACTATCGTCCGAGCGTTCAGTTGGCGAGCGCGCTGTTCTGGGATCGGAGCGCGTACGGCGCCGGTCCGTGGAATGACGGTTTGCGATGGCTCGGCCTGGATGAGCCTGCGGCCAGAATGCCTGAACCCGGTTCGCGCGTTTTTGCCGACGGCGGATTTGCGGTTTTGCGTAAGGGCGATGTCAGGATTGTCGCGCGTTTCCCGCGCTTCCGTTTTCGTCCCGGCCATGCCGACGCATTGCATGTGGACCTGTGGTATCGGGAGCGCGATATCCTGAGAGACAGCGGAACCTATAGCTATAATACGACGCCGGATCGCATGGCTCATTTCACGGGATGCGAAGGCCACAACACGATCCAGTTCGACGATCGGGATCAGATGCCAAAAATCTCGCGCTTTCTCTACGGGAGCTGGCTGACATCCGAGGGCGTTGAGCCAATCCGCGAACGCGGCGATGGCAGCCTGGAATGGAGCGCCGCCTACACGGATTGGCTCGGCGCACGGCATCGGCGAGTCATCGTCCTTTCCGACGTAACGTGCGAGATCTCTGACACCGTCAGTCATTTCAAGTCCGGGGCCGTGTTGCGCTGGCATCTTGCGCCCGGCGCGTGGGCGCTTAAAGACAACGTGCTTGAGGGGAACGATCTTCGCCTCGAACTGCGATCGAGCGGTGCACTGGATCGTGTGCGACTCGTCGAGAGCGAAGCTTCTCTCTACTACGGACGCGCGGACCGCATTCCGGTTCTGGAAGTCGAAATGACGTCGCCGGCAACCGTCGTAACAACGGTGTCGTGGCCCCCGGCGGCGACTTCGGGTGTCTCCAGACAATGAATGTTCTTTACTTCCACCAGCATTTCAGCACGCGGTCGGGTTCGGCGGGAACGCGCTCATATGAATTCGCGCGATGCATGATCGAGCGCGGTCATCGGGTCACCATGGTCTGCGGATCGTACGGTGCCGGTGTGACAGGTCTTTCGGCGCCGTTCGAGAATGGCGCGCGCTCGGGCAACGTGGACGGGATCGACATCGTCGAGCTCGAGCTGCCTTACTCGAACCGGGACAGCTTTTTGCGGCGGGTGCTGACTTTCGTCAAATTCGCGTTGCGCGGCATATGGATCGCGCTCACCCGCGAAAGCGACGTGGTGTTTGCAACCTCGACGCCACTCACGGCGGGGTTGCCGGGCATCGCGGCGTCGCTGTTGAGGCGCAAGCCGTTCGTTTTCGAGGTGCGGGACCTCTGGCCGGAATTGCCGCGGGAGATGGGCGTCATAACCAATCCCGTCGTTCTCTGGCTCATGTCCGTTCTGGAATGGATGTCCTATCACACGGCGACGCGGTGCATCGGACTGGCGCCAGGAATCGTCGATGGCATCGCACGCCGCGGGATTCCGCGCGAGCGGATTTCCTTCATTCCGAACGGTTGCGATCTGGATGTTTTCAATGAGGCCGTCGCCGATCCGTGGCGTCCGGAACAGGTGCGGCCGGACGATTTGATGGCTGTCTTCACCGGCACCCACGGTATCGCGAATGGCCTCGATGCGGTTCTCGATGCCGCCGGCGAATTGTTGCGGCGGGGCAGGACAGACATCAAGCTCGTAATGGTCGGGGATGGCGGCACCAAGCAGCAACTCGTGGACCGGGCAACGCGGGAGGGCCTGACGAATTGCGTTTTCGTCGCTCCGGTCCCGAAACAGAAGCTGGCGGGCCTGCTGGACAGCGCCGATGTCGGGCTTATGATTTTGGCAAATGTACCGGCATTCTATTTCGGCACGTCTCCGAACAAGTTTTTTGACTATATCTCGGCGGGAGTTCCGATCTTGAATAACTATCCGGGCTGGGTCGCCGGGATGATCGAGGACAATCGTTGCGGCGTCGTCGTCCCGCCGGGCGATGCTTCCGCTTTTGCGGACGCGCTGGAACGGCTGGCCGGTAACCGGGACGATCTCGTGACGATGGGCCGCAACGGCCGCGCACTGGCGGAGCGCGACTTCGACCGGCGGCAACTTGCCAGTCAGTTCGTCGGCGTTCTCGAACGGGCTGCAACCGGTGGCTAAGCGGATCTTCGATATTGGCGCCGCGATCCTGATCCTGGCGATCGGCTGGCCGGTGATCGCTGGCGTTGCGATTGCGGTGCGTTGCTTCCTGGGAGCGCCGGTTCTGTTTCGTCAAACGCGGATCGGATTCAAGGGACGGCAATTCCAGATCGCAAAATTCCGGACCATGACGGACCAGCGCGACGCAACTGGACAGCTTTGCCCGGATAGCGTCAGGCTGACCCGTTTCGGGCGGTTTCTGCGCTCCACCAGCCTCGACGAGCTTCCCGAACTTTTCAATGTGTTGCGCGGCGACATGAGCCTTGTCGGTCCGAGACCGCTGCTGGTCGAATATCTGCCCCTTTACAGCGCGCGGCAGGCAAAGCGGCATGAGGTCCGCCCGGGACTGACGGGCTGGGCACAGGTCAACGGCCGCAATAGTCTGAGCTGGCCGGATCGCTTCGAACTCGACGTCTGGTATGTCGAGCACCGGACATTCGCGCTGGATATGCAGATCCTTTGCAGGACGCTCTTGCTGGTTATCCGGCGAAGCGGAATCAATGCGGCCGACAGTGCAACAATGACACCCTTTCGAGGAAATGATCCCGGAGAACAGCCGTGAACCGTCTTGTCATCGTCGGTGCCAGTGGGCACGGCCGGGTTGCCGCTGATTGCGCGGTTCGGATGAACGCGTGGACCGAAATCGTCTTCCTCGACGATCGCTGGCCTGCTATCGAGAAGAATTTGAACTGGCCGGTTGTCGGAGCGGTGTCCGCGCTCTCGAAGGTGGCTGCCGCCGGTGATGAGATGTTCGTTGCGATCGGCAACGCGAAAACCCGTGTTGCTCTGTTGACGAACTTCCATCAAGCAGGCCGGCGGCTCGCAACGATCATCCATCCTTTTTCAAGTGTCAGTTATGAGACAAAAATTGATCCCGGGACCATCGTGGTCGCCGGTGCCGTCGTGAATATTGGTGTAAGGGTGGGCTTGGGCTGCATCATCAATACCGGAAGCTCGGTCGATCACGATTGCACGCTCGCGGACGGCGTTCATGTCTGTCCCGGCGCGCGGTTGGCCGGCGACGTCAAGGTCGGGGCGCAGAGTTGGGTCGGCATTGGCGCTGTCGTGAGACAGGGTTTGACGATTGGTTCGAATGTCATGATCGGAGCGGGGGCGGCTGTCGTGAACGATATACCGAACGAGGTCACTGTCACCGGCATTCCCGCACGAATCCGTTAGGTCTAAGCGAACATGCTGAATTCTCCCTTTGCTCCGTGGCCATCCTTCTCCGAGGAGGAAACAGCGGCGGTGACTCGTGTCCTGTCCTCGAACAGGGTCAATTACTGGACCGGGACCGAGTGCCGCGAATTCGAGACCGAATTCGCAGCGTGGTCGGGATCTGCGAAAGCAGTAAGTCTCGCGAACGGAACGGTCGCACTCGATCTCGCGTTGCATACGCTCGATCTTCGTCCCGGCGACGAGGTTGTGGTGACGCCCCGGTCCTTCATCGCGTCCACGTCGTGCGTGGTGAATGCGGGTCTGGTGCCAGTATTCGCCGATGTGGACCGCGATACGCAAAACATCACGGCGGCCACGATATCCGAAGTTCTCACGGACCGGACCCGCGCCATTCTTTGCGTGCATCTGGCCGGTTATCCCTGCGACATGGACGCGATCATGTCGCTTGCGAAATCGCGCGGTCTCTTTGTCATAGAGGACTGCGCACAGGCGCATGGAGCGACCTACAAGGGAAGGCCCGTCGGTACGTGGGGCGATATCAATGCCTGGTCGTTCTGTCAGGACAAGATCATCACGACCGGCGGCGAGGGCGGCATGGTCACGACCGACCGGGCGGATCTGTGGGAGAAGGCGTGGTCCTACAAGGATCACGGCAAGTCCTGGTCGGCGACGTACGAGCGCCAGCATCCTCCGGGCTTCCGCTGGCTGCACGAGGATTTCGGGACGAACTGGCGTATGCTCGAGATGCAGGCGGCGATAGGCCGCATTCAGCTCCGGCGAATGCCGGTCTGGCACGCGCAGCGCAAGGCCAATGCGGAAGCCATCGTGGCCGCGGCGCGGTCCTGTCCGGCGCTGCGAGTGCCGGTATTGCCCGCGGATTGCGAGCACGCCTGGTACCGTTGCTATGTCTTTGTGCGACCCGACATGCTTCGGGCCGGATGGGATCGCGACAGGATCGTGCAGGAGACCAGCGCGGCCGGCGTGCCCTGTCTTCAGGGCTCGTGCTCGGAAATCTATCTGGAAAAGGCGTTCGTGAAGGCCGGTTTGCAGCCAAAGCATCGGCTGCCGGTTGCGCGCGAACTGGGCGAAACCAGTCTTGCCTTTCTGGTCCATCCAACGCTGAAGAAATCCGAGATCGAAAAAACGGCGAGCGTTCTGGCGGACGTCATGTCGAAAGCGACAGCCTGACCCATCGTATCGGTCCTGTGTCAGTGCGGCGTCAGCCGGGCTCTGGTTTCGACAAATTGCGCCGGATCGCCACGCCAATAAAGACGCAGGCCAGCAGACCGAAGACGAGCCTGCCGATGACTGCCCCGGTAGCTCCGTTGACCGGAATGAGCGCTCCGCTCACCAGCAGGCCGATAAGGGTCGCCGACAGGAACAGCGCTGCGAGCTGAGGCGTCTTCTTTTGCAGGATCAGGATGTCGGCGAGAATGGCGGCCGTCGTGCTCGCGGTTGTCGCGGCGCTGAGCAAGGGAATCAAATCCACGCCGGACAGATAGCGGGGATCGATGATCCGGGTGGTGATCGGACCCGCGAAGACGATGAGGACGGCGGAGATTGCGATCGCGATCAGAATCACCGCCGCGACGATGAAAAACAAAAAGCGCAGGACCTCACGATAACGCTTCGCGTCCCATTGGCTTGCAATCAGCGGCAGGAACGCCATTGCGGCGATGCTTGCGGAAAAACCGACGAGTCTTTCGATCGGCGCAGAAAAGGCAGCGTAGATTCCGGCTTCCTGAGCATTCGCCAGCTTGGCGAGAAGAAGCTGCGTGCCGAGATTGCCGAGCAATAGCGCCACATTCATGAGCGCAAGGGGAACGCCGAAGGCGAGAAAATCCCGCCGCCATTTCCGGACGTCCGAACCCTCGGCGGGCGCCAGAGAGCTTCTCAATCCGGCAATGTATCCCGGCAGGGTCACGAGATAGGACGCGCCGAGGAAAATCACCATGATTTCGACGCCCGCCGATTTCGACAATGGCGCGAGCACACATAGCAGGAGAAAGGCGAGCCCTTGTGCTGCGTTTGCGGATAGATATGCGACCGTCTTGCGCACGGCCATGAGGTGGCCGCAGTACGCGAGGAAACCCGACGCAAGGATGAACGCGACCGGACCGACCAGAAGCCTCTGCGGCGACATGCCCCATTCGCCGATCCAGGCCGACGCAATGAAGGCGGGGACGAACAGTCCGGTCGACAGCAGCAGGCTGAAGCGGGTCGCATCCACGGCGACCCGCCGGTAGACGGCGTGCTGGTCCGCCGAATCGAACTGGTGGTAGTACCTTCTGAAGGCCGTCACGAGGCCCGTCGTGGCAATCGTCGCGGCGCCCGTAATCAGCGTGAACATCTGCCAGAAGATCGCGTAGTTCTCCGGCGAAAGACGCGTGGTCAGCGTCGAGATGATCGCAATCCAGGTGACGGCAACAGTGGCTTTCGACGTCCCGTAAAGAAGAAAATCGATGCTGAAAGCCTTGAGGAAATTCATTTGATCAACGTCGAAAAATAGTTCTCCCACGTCAGGCTTTGCAGCAAAGCCTCCGAGGGTTGAGCGCGTATGCCAAGCATCTGCTTCATGTGACTTGCGACGTCGTCGACGTTCGCATCACAGACTGTCACGCCGGGGGTCGCGCGGAATTCGTCATCGGCATCGAATTCCTCCGGCACGATGATCGGTGTTTTCAGGACCAGCGCCTCCAGAGGTGACAGGTCGTAGTCGCCGATGTCCATGCTGACGAACAGACCCGCGGCCTGCTTAAGACCGCGGCGGTGGTCGTCGGGAACGCGCCCCAGAAACCTGACCTTGTCCGAGATGCCCAGGCGTTGCACCTGCTCTTCGAGTTTGCCCCGTTCGGGACCGTCGCCACCGATGACAAGGGTGACATTGGCGAGACCGGCCTTGGCGAAAGCATCGATGATGAGGTTGACGCGCTTCTTGGGCGCCAGACGGCAGAGCGAAAGAATGTACGGCTGCTGCTGCAACCCATAACGAGCCGCGACATCCGTTTCAGCAGGGCCGGTGATCTCCTCGCGGCGGAACGCGCCCTTCGCAATGGTCGGAGTTCGTCCAAACAGAAGCTGCGTTTCCCATCGCACCTGCGATGAAAAGACATACAACCGCTCCGCCGCCCGAACGGCGAGCAGGCGAACTGCGGACAGCATCTCCATCGCGGCCCGATTGGGAGCGCTGATCTTCGGCGCTTCCAGACTCGTCGTATCCCGGTATCCAGCGCAGGAGTTCACGATCGCCCTCAGGTGCCGCCGGAACAGAAGGGTATACTTCCCGTAGTCTTCGGGGAATTGATAGTTCTGGCCGAAGATCAGGAAGCGGTAGGGAATTCTCGGCCATCGGGTTGCGAGGTAGACCAGCGCGACATCGTACTCGCTCTGCACGAAGATCAGATCGACCTTGTGGGCGATCAATAGCTGGCGCAGGCGCGGCAAGTCCTTCAGCCGCTGAAATGCCCTGCCGGCGGTCTTGCCTTTGCTGCCACCGGTCGAAACCACGACGACATCGGCGGGATCATACTCATTGTCGAAGCTGACCACCTCGTCGAACGACCAGGTGAACACCAGCGTGCGATAGCCCTGGCTGCGGTAGTACCTGAGGCCTTCCTGAATGAGCCGCTCGCCGCCGCCCACCTGGTCAAAACGCCCCGAGACCCAAGCAATGGTCCGTGTCATGCCCCGCCTTTCATCTGCCGGAATCATCCGCAGACCGTCCTTTGCTGCTGTAGACCGCTGGTTCCCCCTGATCCACAGCGATGCCCCGTTTGCTTGCGCCGGACTGCCGGGTCAAGTATTTCGGGCGGGCCGCGAGGCGTTTTAGAATGAAAATTTGCCTTACCGGGCATTGACTTTGAGCCATACAAATAGCCACGGTCCGCCCGGAAAAGACGCAGGCCGACCTGACCTGTGGTGGAGATTGCTGTGACCAAAAAGGCCCTAATCACCGGCATTACCGGGCAGGATGGAGCGCTGTTGGCCGAGTTCCTTCTGTCGAAGGGGTACCAGGTTCATGGAATGCGGCGCAGGATTTCGCTCTTCAACACTGCGCGGATCGACCATCTCATTGAAAGCAAGTATTTCCAGGATGGTCAATTGGTATTGCACTATGGCGACATGACGGACGCTGCGAGCGTCGTGCAGGTGGTCGCCCGTTGCCGTCCCGATGAGATCTACAATCTGGCCGCCCAGAGTCACGTTGCGGTGTCGTTCGAAGAGCCGATCTACACGGCCAACGCCGACGCACTGGGAACCATGCGGCTGCTCGAAGCGGTGCGGGCCAGCGGCCTCGAGAAGCACGTCCGCTTCTATCAGGCATCGACATCCGAACTCTATGGCCTCGTGCAGGAAATCCCGCAGACCGAGCGGACGCCCTTCTATCCTCGCTCGCCTTATGCAGTTGCGAAACTTTTCGCGTATTGGGCGACGGTGAACTATCGCGAGGCGTATGGAATCTTCGCCTGCAACGGAATCCTCTTCAATCACGAATCCGCCAATCGCGGCGAGACGTTCGTGACGCGCAAGATCACGCGCGGCCTCGCACGCATAAAGTTCGGTCTGGATAAGCGCCTGAAGCTCGGCAATCTCGATGCCAAGCGCGACTGGGGCCATGCGCGCGATTATGTCGAATGCCAGTGGCTGATGCTGCAGCAGCCGGAGCCGGATGACTATGTCATCGCGACCGGTGTCCAGCGCTCGGTTCGTGACTTCGTGAATATCGCTGCGGCGAGGATGGGCTGGACCCTGACCTGGCGCGGCGAAGGCGTCGACGAGAAAGCCTACGACCAGGACGGCAATTGTCTCGTGGAGGTCGATCCCGGTTATTACCGGCCGACGGAAGTCGAGACCTTGCTCGGCGACTCGCAAAAGGCGAAGGAAAAGCTGAACTGGAAGCCGCGCACGAGTTTCGAGGATCTCGTGACCGAGATGGTCGAGCATGACCTCAATGTGGCCCATGACGAGTATCTTATCCGCAACAAGGAGCCGCATTCGCTATGAATCGGGGCGCCTGCAATATTTGCGGAAGCGAGCATCTGACCACGCTGCTGGATCTTGGGAAGCATCCGCTGGCGGACACGTTTCTCAAACAGGAAAGATTTGAAGCAGAGGAAGTGCACTATCCCCTCGTGCTCGCCGAATGCGAAAATTGCGGGCACGTGTTCACGTCGTTCTATATTCCACCCTCGAAGAGATACACCGAGACCGAATATAGCTATGACAGTTCGAATTCGCCGGTCTCGAAGGCGCATTTCCGCGAATTCGCCGCCGATATCGTTTCGACCTACAAGTCGCTCTTCGGCGCGCATGAGCCGAGACTGGCGACCGATATCGGCAGCAACGTCGGAACCCTGCTGGGTTATCTGAAGGACGATTTCGGTGTGAACGTCGTCGGGATCGAGCCGTCGCCCAATATCGCAGCCATTGCCCAATCCAACGGAATCCCGACGGCCTGCGTCCTTTTCGACAAGGGTGTTCTCGAGCTCGATGAATTTGCGGGCAAGACGCTCGACATCATCGCATCGACCAATGTGGTCAATCACATGGACGATTTGCGGCAGATGATGGAGGTGATCGACGCGGTATCGAGCGAGAACGCGATGTTTGCGTTCGAGGTGCCGTATCTGGTCGATCTTCTGGAGGAGGGCGCCTTCGACACCGTCTACCACGAGCACGTCAATTACTTTTCCGCGAAGGCGATTGGCAGGCTGCTGGACGGCGGCGGTTTCCGCGCCGTGCGCATGCAGAAGATCTCCTACATGGGAGGGTCGGTCCGGGTCTACGCCGTACGCAAGACTTCACCCGCCGGGCGCGGACAAGCCGATATCGAGACCTTCCTTGAAACCGAGCAGGCGTTCTTCCAGGCCAATCCGGCGTGGCGGGACGATTTTCGCAAGCGGGTGTTCCACATCAAGCGCCGGCTCCTGGCGTTTGTGCAGGCCGAACTGAAAAAAGGCGCGAAGATTTGCTGCATCGGTGCGGCAACGAAGGGCAACACCCTGTTGAACTATTGCAAGCTCGATCGCGATTCGATCGGTCTTTGCTGCGACGTGTCCAAGCTCAAGGTCGGAAAGAAAATGCCGGGATCGGCGATTCCGATCGTCCATGACAATGACATCGGTCCGGGCTGGGATTTCGGAATCGTGCTGCCTTGGAACCTGTCGGACTTCTTGATCGACAAGTTTCGCAGAAGCGGTATATCGCTGGTGTTCCCAATTCAGGGCCGTCTGATCACGAAGGAGGGTAACATTGAAAATCTCGACTGATGCCCAGTTCGAAGATCATCGCGGCAAGATCGTTGATCTTCTGGTCAACGAGAGCATCGACGCCATCACTCACATCACCTTCACGCCGAAGGCCATCCGGGGCAATCACTTCCATCGTCAGACAACGCAATGGACGTTCGTGACCAAGGGAAGCATCGTCTATGCCTCGCGGCGGCCCGGCGAAGCGACGGTGAAGGAAGTCCTGCATGCCGGCGATTTCGTCGTCGCGGCTCCGAACGAAGCGCACGCTTTCCGCGCGCAGGATAACGCCGAGATCCTGGTGTTTACCAAGGGACCGCGCGCCGGTTTCGACTACGAGAAAGATACGTTTCGTCTCGACGTTCCTATCCTCGGAGATGAATGATGATCCCCGTCGCGGTTCCTTATATCGCACGTAACAGCAGCGCATATGTGAATGAAGCGCTTGGCGACGCCGCGATTTCCGGCTTGTTCGGCCGTTTCCTGCCCGAGTTCGAACGCTCCTTTGCGGATTACATCGGCGTCGAACATGCGGTGACCTGTTCGAACGGCACGACGGCGCTGCATCTTGCTCTCGCGGCCCACGGAATAGGACCCGGAGACGAGGTTCTCGTGTCGTCGATCACGAACATGGCGTCCTTCTACGCTGTGCTCTATTGCGGCGCGACTCCCGTTCCCGTTGATATCGACCTCGATACGCTGTGCATGTCGAGCGAGGACTGCTTGCGCAAGATCACGCCGCGGACGCGCGGCATCATGATTGTCCACCTGTTCGGACAATCGGCGGAAATGGATCGGCTCAGCGCCATCGCCGCCGAGCATGGTCTCGCGGTTTTCGAGGATTGCGCCGAATCCCATGGCGCAACGTACGACGGAAAGCAAACGGGCTCGTGGGGAACCGCCGGCTGTTTCAGCTTTTTCGCCAACACGATCGTCAACACGGGCGAAGGCGGGATGGTCACAACCAACGACGCCGCCCTGGCCGAGCGGAT
>JBQCIZ010000375.1:0-2829 GCA_051953235.1 Nitrobacter sp.
ACGTAGCCCTCACGGATGGTGCGGTGAAGGTCGGGAAACTGTGCGGCCAGCGCCCGCACCGGCTCGCCTTTTCCGTTGGTGGGATCGTCGATGTCGTAGGTCAGGATCGAACCGGTGATCAGGACCTCGACCGGCTTGGCATAGGTTAGTTGCGGCATGTCGCCGGTGCCGGGCAGCAACGCGAACTCCGCGTCGTAGCCGGACAGGCCTGCGCTAAAAACTTCGGCCGGCTGGAACCCCGCCTGATAGTGCGAGAGCGTCAGGCTCTCCGGAGCGCCCGATGCGTGGGCGCTGAGATACATTCCTGTATCGAACGGCAACAGCACCGGCACCGGGCTCTGGTTGATGCCGGCAAAGATCGGCAGCGTCACCGCATTGAGTTGCATCAGCGCCGGCATGGTGCGCGGATCGGACGGTGGCAGCAGGCGCCGTCCATTGAAGGTGAAGCGTTCGGCGATGTTCGGCCACGCCCGGATCTCGGATTTGATCTGGTCGAGAACGGTCCGCCATTCGACGCGGGCCACCGTGATGCCGGGCGTTCGGAAGTCGTCGGCCGCCGCATTGCCGGATGTGGCCGCGAGCGCCAGGCACACTACGGCCGCCAGTCTGGCGAACCGGAGAGGACTGTTGCCGCGAACCGCCAGTCTCACATGCGTGGCCCTGTTTCCCGCGCCTTGTCGTCAGTCTTTGGCGCGTTCGACGTAGGAGCCGTCTTCCGTCATCACCACGATGCGGGTGCCGACGCTGACATGTGGCGGCACGCCGGTGCGGACGCCGTTCGAGAGCATCGCGGGCTTGTAGGACGAGGAGGCGGTCTGGCCCTTGGTGACGGGCTCGGTGTCGACGACCTCGAGGGTGACGCGCTGCGGCAGGGTGATCGAAACCGGCACCATCTCGTGCAGCGACAGCTTCACCACCATGTTTTCCTGCAGGTAGGGCGCGGCGTTCCCGATGATGTCCTTCGGCACCTGGACCTGATCGTAGGTCTCGGCATTCATGAAGTGGAAGCCGTCGCCATCTTCGTAAAGGTAGGTGAAGTTATGGTCCTCGATGGTGGCGCGCTCGACCTGGTCGGTGGTCTTGTAGCGTTCCGAAATCTTCACGCCGTCGCTGATCCGGCGCATTTCGATCTGGCTGACCGGCGTTCCTTTGCCCGGATGGATGTTTTCCGCCGACAGGACAACATAGAGCTTGCCGTCTTGCTCGATGACGTTGCCTTTGCGAATAGAACTGGCGATGACTCTCAAAGCTGTGTTTCCTGAAGTTCGGGGTAGGGGCCGGGGATATCCCGGGGCCGAGGTGGCGGTTTCGGGCTGCAACATACTGATTTGGCGCGCAGATGCCAGCGTTTTGCGGCCCATTTCGGCTATTTACTGAGGACCAGATGGAGCGGATTTCACCCTGGTGGGATCGGGCACGGTATGCCGACCGGAGGCCGTTCCTGCAGGCGCGCAACGCCGTGACGAGAGCCCTGCGGGCCTGGTTCGACGAGCAGGGGTTTGTGGAGGTCGAGACCGGAGTGCTGCAAGTATCGCCGGGCAATGAAACCCATCTTCACGCACCCCGAACCTCTCTGACCACTCCGGCTGGCGAGCGCGCCACCCGCTACCTGCGCACCTCGCCGGAATTCGCCTGCAAGAAGCTGCTGGCCGCCGGCGAGCCGAAGGTGGTGGAATTCGCTCGGGTGTTCAGAGACCGCGAGCGGGGCGATCTGCATTTACCCGAATTCACCATGCTGGAATGGTATCGCGCGGGCGCGGCCTATGACGCCATCATGGCCGATTGCGTGGTCGTGATCGCCCATGCGGCGCAGGCCACCGGAATCGGATCGTTTTCCTTTCGCGGCCGGCGCGCCGATCCGTTCGCGGAGCCGGAGTTGCTGACGGTCGCTGCTGCGTTCGACCGTCATGCCGGGATCGACCTGCTTAGGACGATCGTGGATGGTGAGGGCGATCGCGCGGCACTGGCAGCGGCAGCGCATGGACGCGTGCGGATCACGGACGACGACACCTGGTCGGATATTTTCAGCAAGGTGCTGGTCGAGCATGTCGAGCCTCACCTTGGAGAGGGACGGCTAACGGTGCTGTTCGAATACCCCGCACCGGAAGCAGCGCTCGCCCGTCTCAATGCCACCGATAATCGGGTTGCCGAGCGTTTCGAGATCTACGCCTGCGGAGTCGAGCTTGCCAACGGATTTGGCGAATTGACCGATGCCGCCGAACAGCGCATCCGTTTCGCGCGCGCGATGGACGACAAGGAAAGCCGCTACGGCGAGCGCTATCCGCTGGACGAGGATTTTCTCGCGGCAGTCGGCGCGATGCCTGACGCGAGCGGGGTGGCGCTCGGGTTCGACCGGCTGGTGATGCTGGCGAGCGGCGCGTCGCGGGTCGATCAGGTGGTGTGGACGCCTCCTGCGGAGGATATATGAGTCAACGAAACAGCAAGGCCGTGGCGACGTTGCGGCAGCCCGATGAGTTGGTCGCACATGGCCTGGCACCGGCGTCCGATCTCGCCGATCTCACCTGCGTTGCCGCGCGCTATGCGATCGCGGTCACTCCTGAAGTGGCGGGGCTGATCGATCCGAACGATCCGAACGATCCGATTGCCCGGCAATACATTCCGACGACTGACGAACTGGCGGCGCAGCCGGGCGAGCGCGCCGATCCGATCGGCGACCATACGCATTCGCCGGTCGACGGGATCGTGCATCGCTATCCCGACCGGGTGTTGCTCAAGCTCGTGCACGTCTGCGCGGTCTATTGCCGGTTCTGCTTCCGCCGCGAGATGGTCGGGCCGGGCAAGGATACCGCGCTGTCAAAGCCTGCGACC